>DASXXY010000131.1:0-9339 GCA_036502805.1 Gaiellales bacterium
GCGCCCAGCGGTCGGCCTGCGGATGCAGGCCGCGGCTGAGCGTGTCGTTGCCGATCACCGAGTCCTCGGTCGGGCGCCCGATCGCTGCGAGACCGTGCGAGAGCGAGCCGTCGAGCGCGAGACACATCGCATCTGGCGCGACCTCGAGCCCGCGCCGTCCCGGCGCGATGCGGGCGTGGCCGTCCGCGACGAGCCCGGCGAGCAGCCCGCCATGGCCCGCCGCGCCGGGCGCGGGCAGCACGGCGTCGACGACGGCGTCGAGCGCGCGCTCGCCGGCGGCGGAGCGCAGCACGGCGCGATTACCGGATGCGGCGAGCGTGCCGCCGGCGACGTGCGAGAGGTCGACGCGCCCGGCCTCGATCAGCGCGAGCAGCTTCGCGGCGTTGACGGGAGGCGGTCCGAAGGCCAGCCGCTCGAGCTCGGCGGCCAGGCGCAGGAATGTGGGCCAGTCCTCGGCGCGCATCCCGTCGCCGCCGAGGCGCGCGACGGTCGCGGGGTAGAGCGCGCGCCACGCGTGACCGAGCGCCCACGGACGCCCTGGCGGCAGGAGGCCGGCGCCGACCGCGAGCGAGCGCTCGATCGCCTCGGCGGGAGCGAGCTGCTCGTCGGCGAGCTCGCCCCCGGCCGCGAGCAGGCTCGCGTGCGCGCAGTCGGCGACGATCGGTAGGAGGTCCTCCTGCAGCCGCACGGGGGTGGGCAGCGCGGCGATGCGCCGGCGTCCCGCCGCGGCGATGGCCGCGAGCGCCGGCGCGCGGGCGGCGACCGCCGGGCCCGGCTTCGCGAGCATCGGCCTGCCGCTGCGCGTGAACGGCAGGATCGTGCCGGCATCCGCGGCTCCCGGCACGTAGCGCAGGCGGTAGGGGTGGCCGAGCGGCTCGAACGTCCCGCCGCGGCCCTCCGTCAGCGCGAGTGCGGCGTCGATGAACGTGAGCGCGAAGCCGCGGATCGCAACCGTCGCGCCGGGCGGCACGACGTCGGGGGAGAGCATGCGGCCGACGGGGAAGACGGCCGGGACGAGCGGCGCCGGCAGCGACCAGCCGCGCGCGAGAGCCGTCGGCGACGAGCGCTCGTGCCCGGTCGCGACGAGCACCTCGTCGTAGCGCTGCGACAGCTCGCCGGCGACGACCTCCCAGCGCCCGTCGCTCGGCCGCACCGCCCGCACCGCGGTGGGGAGGAGGCGCACGTCGAGGCTCGCGGGGACGTGGCGCAGCAGGCGCTGGAAGCCGTCGCAGAGATAGCGGCCCGCCTCGGCACGCGCGGGATAGGCCTCGTCGCCGCCGGCCGACGCCGCCCGCCAGGCGACGAACGGCAGGCGCTCGCCGGCCGGGACGGCGCGGCTCTCGGGCCACCACAGGTCGAGCTGATCGGCGGCGAAGTTCATGCGCAGGTAGGCCGGCTGCTGCGGGTCGTAGACCGGGCCGGCGCCCGGCGCGCCGTGCGGCTCGTAGAGGTCGACGGCCATGCGCGCGCCGGCCGGTAGCGCTGCCGCATGGTCGATCAGGCGCTCGAGCGCGGACAGCCCCTTCGGGCCGAGGCCCGCGACGGCTACGCGCAGGATGCGATGCCCCCGCGCGCGACGAGCGCCGAGAGGCGACGCGGCGCGCAGCCGAGCTCGCGCTCGACCCAGGCGTCGTCGTAGACCGTCTCGAGATACCCCGTGCCGCCGTCGGCGAAGATGACGGCGCAGCGGCTGCCCGCGTCCATCTGGCCCGCGAGCGCCGCGAGCGCGTAGGCGACGCCGCCGGAGGACGCGCCCGACAGGATCGCCTCGCGCTCGGCGAGGCGCCGGCAGCCGACGACGCAGTCGAGATCGGAGACGCGGACGAGCTCGTCGTGCTCGGCCTCGGACGAGAGCCCCGTCTCCACGCCCGCGCCGAAGCCGGGCAGCCGCCGGATGCCGCGGGTGCCGCCGAACAGCGCGCTGCCGGCGGAGTCGACCGCGACGATGCGCGTGCCGCGCGCGTGCTCGCGCAGGTAGTCGCCGCAGCCGCGCAGCGTGCCCGTCGTGCTCGTCGCCACGAACAGCCAGTCGATCTGGCCCTCGAGGGCCTCGTCGATCTCGCGCATCGTCCCCGCGGCGTGGGCCGCGGGGTTCGACTCGTTGGCGTACTGGTCGGGCCAGAACGCGTTGGGGATCGCGGCGAGCAGGCGTCCCACGAGCGCGAGCCGCGCCACGAGCAGGTCGCCCGTCGCGGGATCGGGCTCCGTGACGACGCGGACGTCGGCTCCGAGCGCCCGCATCGCGCGCACGCTGCGCGCGTGTGCGCGCGCGTCGACGACGCAGATGAGGCGGATGCCGTGGTAGCGGCAGGCCTGCGCGAGGCCGACGCCGGTGTTGCCGGACGTCGACTCGACGACGGTCGTGCCGAGGTCGATGAGGCCGCCGTCGAGCGCGTCCTGGATCATTCCCGCTGCCGGGCGGTCCTTCGCGCTCCCACCGGGGTTGGCCGCCTCGAGCTTCGCCCAGACGTCGATGTCGGGACGCGGCAGGAGGCGCCGCAGGGCTACGAGCGGCGTGTTCCCGATGGCGCCGAGCACGCCCTCGACGGGGGCTCGCGGGTCGTCGGCTCCGACGGCGGCGGCTGCGGACGTGAAGCTCATCTCTGTGCGCTCAGTCCGACGGCTTGGGCAGCGGATGTGCCGCCAGCGCCGCGGCCATCGTCACGAGGTTCGCGGCGGCGGTGCGCGCCGTCTTGGCCGACCAGTCGTGACCCTCGTCGGTCTCGAGGTAGGTCGGCCCGGGCCCGGGGCCCTTGTTCCAGTACGTCCAGGCCTGCGCCGGCACGCTATAGCCGATGTCGTTGACGGCCTGGGCGAGCTCGGCGATGACGTGGTGGGCGCCGTCCTCGTTGCCCGTCACGACGAAGCCCGCGACACGGTTGAAGGCGACCGGGACGCCGTCGTCGTCGGTCTCCGAGAGCATCCCGTCCATGCGCTCCAGCACGCGCTTGACGACGCTCGACGGCTGCCCGAACCAGGTCGGGGTCGCCAGGATCAGGATCTCCGAGGCGAGCAGCTTCGCGCGCACGGCGGGCCAGTCATCGCCTTCGCCCTCGTCGGAGGAGACGCCGGGGAGGAGATCGAGGTCGACGGCGCGGATCAGCTCGCAGGTCGCGCCGTTGCTCTCGAGGGCAGCGGCGAGGACGCGCGCGAGCGCCTCGGTGTTGGAGGCCGCCGGGGACGGCTTGAGGGTGCAGTTGAGAATGGTCGCGTGGGGCACGGCTCCTTCTACCCAGCGACCCGAAGTTCAAGCGCTGCGCACCACGGGGGTCACGACCCGCGCGTTGCGGCTCAGACCCCCGTGTGCGACTGACCCCGCGCGCTGCGCCGTCTCGCTCAGCCCTTCAGGCGACCGAGCCAGTCGTCGGTGCTCAGCACGTCGGCGAAGAACTGCCCCTGCGCGACGAGCGTGGAGCGGTGGAGCTCCTCGCCGCCGGCGCTGCCGCCGCTGTTCTCGAGCGCGAGCGTGCCGGTCGCATCGTTGAGGATCTCGACGGCAAGCCCGCGGTGGGCGGCTTGGCGCGACGTCGTGTCGACGCACATGTGCGTCATGTAGCCGGTGATCGAGACCGTGTCGACGCCGTTCTCCTGCAGCACGCCCTCGAGCGTCGTGCCCGTGAACGAGCCGGGCAGCGTCTTCTCGACGAGGTAGTCGCGCGGGCGCGCCTCGATCTCGGGGTGCAGCTCCCACTCGTGCGTGCCCTCGAGAAAGATGCCGCCGGCCGGATCGGTGTCGCCGTGGCGCACGACGATCACGGGGACGCCCGCCTCGGTCGCGGCGTCCATCGCGCGCCCGATGTTGGCGAGGCTCGTCGCCACGGGCGGATCGCTGATCGGCAGCGCTCCGTCGAAGTACTCGTTCTGGACGTCGATCACGATCAGCGCGCGCTTGGGCATCGTGCTTCCTCTCGATCTGCGGTCAGGTCAGCGACGGACGAGATTGCGGGCGATGAAGAGCATGTTCGCGGGCCGCTCACCCAGGCGGCGCATCAAGTACGGGTACCACTGCGGCCCGAACGGCGTCGCGACGAGCACTTTGAAGCCGCGCGCGACGAGCGCCAGCTGGAGCGCGGAGCGGACGCCGTAGAGCATCTGGAACTCGAAGCGGTCGCGCCCGATCGCCATGCGCTCCGCGAGCGCGATGACCTGCTCGATCAGGCGCTCGTCGTGCGTCGCGACGGCGGTGTATGCGCCCCCGGCGAACATCGCCTCGACGAGCCGCAGGTAGGCCGCGTCGACATCCGCCTTCTTCGGGTACGCGACCTCGGGCGGCTCGAGGTAGGCGCCCTTGACGAGGCGCAGGTTCGGCTGCAGCGGCAGCAGCGCCTCGAGATCGCCGGGCGTGCGGTAGAGGTACGACTGCAGCACGGTGCCGACGGCGTCGCGGCCGTCGGCGCGCAGCCGCCGGTAGATCTCGAGCGTCTGGTCGACGAGGCCGGAGTGCTCCATGTCGAGCCGGATGAACGTGCCGAGCTCGCCCGCGCGGTCCACGAGCCGTGAGACGTTCGCGTAGGCGAGCTCCTCGTCCAGCAGCAGCCCGAGGTGCGTGAGCTTGAGCGCGATGTTGCAGCGCAGCCCGCGCTCGGCGATGCCGTCGAGGATCGCCTCGTACTGATCGGTCACCGAGCGCGCCTCGTCGGCCGACAGCACGTCCTCGCCGAGCAGCGTGGTGTTCGTCGCGAGGCCGTTCGCGTTGAGCCGGGCGAGCACCTCGGCCGCCTCCGCGAAGCTCTCGCCGGCGACGAAGCGCTGGGCGCCGAGCCGCATGCCGTGCTTGCTCACGAGCCTGCCCATGCGCGCGCTGCGCGCTGCGGCCAGGATCCCCTTGCGGAGCGTGCCGTTGAGGCGCTGGACGACGGCGTCTGTGGCCTTGCCGCTCGGCCGTGCGCTCACGCGGGGGCCGTTGCGAGCAGGCCGTCGACGGCCGCGGCGAGCGCGGCCCGCTCGTCGCCGTCGAGCGCGCGGATCGGTGCGCGCGTGTCGTTGCGGATGTCGACGCCGCGGTGCGCGAGCACCGTCTTCAGGGCCGACGGCATCGGGAACCGCTCGACCGTCATGCGCGCCGTCCTCGCGCGCTCGGTGGCCTCGGGCGTGCCGCTGCGGACGGCCTCGACGACGAGCTCGGGGAAGGCCGAGGCGAGTGCCGAGATCGCTCCGATGGCGCCGCGCGCGAGCCCCTGGGAGATCAGCGCCTCGGGTCCCACGAAGATGTCGAGGCCCTCGATCAGGTACGGCTCGAAGCGCTCCCACGGCGCCTCGGAGACCTTCAGCCCCTGCAGGTTCGAGACGCGCCCGCGCATCTCGTCGATGACGCCGAGCGGGATGGGATAACCGCTCCGGGCCGTGAAGGCGTAGATGTAGAACGGCAGCGGCGCGCACGCCTCGGCGGCCGCAACGAGGTGCTCGAGCAGCGCGCGGTCGTCGAGCGTGAAGTACGGCGGGGCGATCACCGAGACGGCGACCGCGCCGGCCTCGGCGGCGTGCGCCGCGAGCCGCGTCGTGTCGGCCGTCGTCTGCGCACCGCAGTGGGCCATGATCGCGAGCCGGGAGCCCGCCGCCGCGAGATAGGTCTCGAGCGCGCGCTCGCGCTCGTAGACGCTCAGCGCCACGCCCTCGCCCGCCGTGCCGCAGACGAGCGCGCCGTCGGCGCCGCCCGCCACGAGGAAGTCGGCGACGCGCCCGATGCCGGGCTCGTCGAGGTGCGTTCCGCCCTCGAGCAGGGGCGTCACGGCTGCTGCGAAGACGCCGCGGAGCTGTGTCATGGGCGGGTGATCCCTCTCCAGTGGTCAGTCGGTGCGAGCGGCACCGTCACTGCGCCAGCATATGCAGCCGCCGGTGCGCGAGCGGGCACCCTGCCGCTCAGGCCGCCGGGGGCGCGAGCAGCTGCCGGAGCAGCCGCGCCTCGAGCTCGGCGAAGCGCGGGTCCCCGAGCGTCGCGAGGGTGCGTGGGCGGGGGAGCGGGACGGCGAGCTCCGCCACCACCGTCCCGGGCCTCGGCGAGAGCACGTAGACGCGGTCGGCCAGGAAGATGGCCTCGCGCACGTCGTGCGTGACGAGCAGGACGGTCCAGCGGAAGCGCTCCCAGATGCCCTCGAGCCAGCGCTGCATCTCGGTGCGCGTGAGCGCGTCGAGCGCGCCGAACGGCTCGTCCAGCAGCAGCACGTCGCACTCCTGCACGACCGTGCGCAGCAGCGCGGCCCGCTGGCGCATGCCGCCCGAGAGCTGGAACGGGTACGACGACTCGAAGCCGGCGAGGCCGAACGTCGCGAGCAGCGGCCGCACGCGCTCGCGCGCCTCGCGCCGCGAGAGGCCGCGCACCTCGAGGCCGAGCGTCGCGTTGTCGAGCACGCGCCGCCAGGGCAGCAGCGCGTCGGACTGCGGCATGTACGCGAACGACCCGGCGGCGCCGTCGCTCGCGGAGCCGTCGAGCAGCACCGCTCCCGAGCTCGCCGGCGTGCCTCCGGTGAGGATCTGGAACGCCGTCGACTTGCCACAGCCGCTCGGCCCGAGCAGCGCGACGAACTCGCCCGCGCGCGCCTCGAGCGACAGCTCGCGCAGCACCTCGAGCTCGCCGAAGCGCTTGCCGAGCGCGCGCAGCTCGAGCTTCGGCGCGGCGCTGCTCACGCGCGGCGGCTGCCCTGGCGCGAGAGCCGGTACCACGGGATCGCGATCCGCTCGACGACGTAGGTGAGCGCGAAGAGCGCAAGCGTGAGCAGGGCGCTGACGAGCACCGCGGCCAGCACGAGGTCCGTGCGGTAGGAGTTCTTCGCGTTCTGCATGTAGATGCCGAGGCCGGACGTCGCGCCCGCGTACTCGGCGAAGATCGCGGCCACGACGGCGTACGTGATCGAGATGCGCAGGCCGGCGAAGAAGAACGGCAGCGAGCTCGGGAAGCGCACCGAGCGGAAGACGCGCAGCCGGCTCGCGCCCATCGAGCGCAGCAGCGCCTCGGCGCCGGGCTCGCTGGCGGCGAAGCCCTCGGCGAATGCGACCGTGATCGGGAAGAACGTCACCAGGGCGACGATCAGCACCTTGGGCGTGAGGTCGAACCCGAACCACAGCACCATGAGCGGCGCGATCGCGACGATCGGCAGCGTCTGCGTCGCCACCAGCACCGGCATGAGCGCCCGCCGCAGGTGCCGCGAGGAGTCGACGAGGACGGCGAGCGCGAACCCGACCGTGAGCGAGAGCGCGAAGCCGAGCAGCGTCGCCCGCAGCGTCGGCAGCGTGTTGTGCCAGAGGTCGCCGCGGTTGTCCCACGTCACGGTGAGCACGCGGCCGGGCGTGGGGAGGACGTCGTTGCCGATCCCGCTCAGGCTCGCGTAGAGCTGCCACGCGCAGATCAGCGCCGCCACGATCGCGAGCGGCGGCAGCGTCGCCGCGGCGCCTGCGCGCAGGCGCGAGGAGGGGGTGGCCATCAGCCCCCCGGCGGCAGGTACTTCGTCGTGAAGTAGGCGGCGTAGTCGGGCGGCCGCGTGAGCTTGTGCCCGTCGCCGTCGGTCAGGGCGCCGACGCGGTAGAGGAACCCGGCGTAGCCCTTCCAGGCGGCGAGCGTCTGCGTCCCGACGCGGCCCGAGGGGTCGCGGTAGTAGCTCTTCGCCATCAGGGCGGCGCTCTCGTAGACGAGCTCCGGCTGGGTCAGCACCTGCCGGTTCAGCGCGATCAGGATCTGCGCCGCGGCACGCGGGTGAGCGGCCGCGTACTGGTAGCCGCGCGTCGTGGCGGCCAGGAAGCGGCGCGCGACCGCGCCGTGCGCGGACAGGTACCTGTCGCTCGAGGCGATCAGCGCCGAGTACTCGCTCGGCACGCCGAAGGCGGCGAGCTTGAACGTCTTCAGCGGCTTGCCCGCGAGCCTCGCCTGGATGACCTCCCAGGTCGCGAGCGGCAGCGTGAAGTCGGCCTTGCCGCGGTACACGGCGTCGTAGGCCGACGTGTTCAGCGTCACGTCCTTGAACGCACCCGTGCCGCCGGCGTGGCGGATCACGGTCTCGAGCAGCGGCTTCTCGTCCGGCGTGCCGAAGCCCGCGTAGGTCTTCCCGTCGAGATCCTTGGGCGTGCGGATGTCGCTGCGGTCGGCGCGCACGCCGATCTCGAGCGCCGTGTGCTGGAGCACGGCGAAGACGGACGTCACGTCGGCGCCCGCGGCGCGCGCGAACGCAACGCCCGCGGAGTACGAGAAGCCGAAGTCGGCCCGGCCGTGGCTCACGAGCGTCTCGGGCGCCGTGCTCGCGTAGGGCAGGAGCTTGACGTCGATGCCGGCATCCGCGTAGTAGCCGAGCCGCTCGGCGACGTAGATGCCGGTGTGGTTCGTGTTCGGCGTCCAGTCGAGCGCGACCGTCACGGTGTCGCGCGCAGGCTGCGCGCCGGCCGGCACGGTCATCGCGGTCAAGGCCGCGACGCACAGCGCGATGGCGAGGATGGAACGTCGCACGAGCTACTCCCTCCGCTGGCATTACCCAGTTCAGGTTCGCGGGTCCCGAGCGTTCGCTCGGTCTCAGCCACAGGTCGGCACCCCGGTTTGGGGCAAGGCTAGCGCTATCGTCGTGCGCATGGAGACATGGGATGCGATCAGGGCCCGGCGCAACGTCCGGGAGTTCGCCGACCGGCCGGTCGGCGAGGACGATCTCGAGCGGATCCTCGAGGCCGGCAGGCGCGCGCCCTCGTCGCGCAACTGGCAGCCGTGGGACTTCGTGCTCGTGACCCGGCGGGCGCAGCTCGCCGAGCTCGCGAAGGTCTGGCGCGGCGCCGATCACGTGGCCGGGGCGGCCGCGGCGATCGTCTGCTTCGGGCCAGTGCTGGACGACGCCAAGCAGAACGCGTGGCTGCAGTACGACCACGGGCAGGCGACGATGAGCATGGCGCTCGCCGCGGCCGATCTCGGCATCGGCTCGAGCCACGCGGCGGTCGCCGACCAGGCACTCGCGCGCGAGCTGCTCGGGGCGCCCGAGGATCGCTTCGCCGTCTCGCTGCTGTCGCTCGGCTACCCCGCCGAGCGGCCGCTGAAGCCGCTCGTGAAGCTCAACCGCAGGCCCTTCGACGAGGTCGTCCACCGCGGCCGCTGGTAGCGGCGCGGCGCCTCGCGGCTAGCAGTCCGGCGAGGCGGCGTCGCACTCGGCGGCCTCGGCCGCCTCGCAGGCGGCCTCCTGCTCGCAGTCGAGCGGGCCGGCCGCGCCGGCGCGGGCGAGCAGGTCGTTGAGCGTCGCGCGCTCGTCGGCGCTGAGCGCGGCGAGGATCTCGTCGTCGACGGCCTCGAGCGCGCGGTCGACCTCGGCGAGCATGAGCTCGCCCTCGGCCGACAGCTCGATGATGCCGCGCCGCCGGTCGCTGCGATCGCGGCTG
>DASXXY010000132.1:0-17239 GCA_036502805.1 Gaiellales bacterium
GCGCGTCCTGGAGCGCGCCGACGACGGCGTCGGAGACCTGCCTGGCACCCTCAGAGTCGGCGCGGGCCGCCTCGGCGCCGGCGTGCGCGCCGCGCAGCGCGGTCGCGAGGCGGTAGACGACACCTCCGACGAGCGCGAAGCCGGCCGAGGAGACCAGCACGAGCCCGATGCCGTCGGCCGCCGTCCCGGGATCCCAGCCGAGCGCGCGCGCAGCCAGCGGGACGGCGCTCGCGGCCACCGTCGCCGCCACGTTCGCGACGACGTACTGCCCCGGCAGGGAGAGCGCGCTCCAGCAGACCGACGTGAACAGCAGCGGCAGCAGGACCTCGGACTCCGTGCGCATCGCGAGCGTCGTGACCGCGAGCGTGAGCGGCACCGCGACCGCCAGGAAGCCCCAGCCGCGCGAGCCGGGGGCGCCGAAGTGGAGGTACGCGATCTGGGCCGCGGCGAGCGCGAGCGCCAGCGCGAGCACCGCCGGACGGGAGGCCGCGTCGCCCAGCGCCAGCGCCAGCGCGATCGCGCACGGCGCGACGAACCCGAACAGCCCGAGCGCGCTGCGCTGCGCCGAGGGCGCGGCGTCCGACACGAGCCAGGAGAGGCGCGCGCCGGCGTCCGTGAGCCGTGGAGCGGTCATCGCCCTTTCATCGGCGCTCGGAGCGGGACCGTTAGCCCCCTTCGATGGCTTCCCGGCGCCGCTCAGACGGCGTCGCGCGTGGCGTCCGGCTCCCCCGGCTCGTGGTCCGGGTGGCGATCCGTGATCCGGCGCTCGATCGGGAGCGCGTACCAGAGCAGCGCGAAGGCGCCGAACGAGAGGCCGCCGGCCGCCCAGGCGGCGCCCGGACCGAAGAGGAAGTGCGCCACGAGCACGAGCGAGAGGACGATCGAGAGCGCGAGCGCGGTCATGCCGGCGATCGTGAACGCGCTACCGACCGCGACGAGGTAGCGCTTCTGCTCGCGACGGAAGAGGATGCGGTGCTGGATCGACGGCGCCATCAGCAGCGCGACCGCGATGGCGGCGAGCAGGAGCGCGATGAAGTACACGTCGCGCTCGAAGTCGTCGACGCGGCCGAAGCGCGACGAGAACGGCACGGCGAGCAGGAACGCGAACAGCACCTGCACGCCCGGGAGCACTACCCGCAACTCCTGCAGGAGCTGGTCGAGATTGCGGTTGAGCCGCTGCTTCTCGGACTCGTGGGTCACGGCAGCAACCGTAGCGGGGGCTCAGACCGTGCGCATGTGAACGCGCACGGTGCTGCCCTCAGGCCCCGAGCGCACCTGCACGAGGTCGCAGACCTGGTTCGCGAGCCAGAGGCCGTAGCCGCCGATCTGCGCGCCGGTGGGCCGCTCGCGCCCGGCCAGCGGGTCGTCGATGCGGCCGGCGTCGGTGACCTCGCAGATCAGCGCATCCGGCTCGCGCCAGATGCGCAGGAGGCCCGTGCCGCCACCGTGGCGGATGCTGTTCGTGGCGATCTCGTTGACGGCCAGCACGACGTCCTCGCGGCGCTCGAGCGCGAGTCCGGCCGCCAGCGCCCGGCCTTCCACGAGCGTGCGGATGTCGGCCAGCTCGGAGGTCCCGAACGCGAGCGTGCGGACGAGCGAGGCCGGCTCGGCCAGCGGATCGTCGAACGCGCCCGCGTGCCCGGCGAGGCCGCTGTAGCCGGGACTCGGGCGCCGGACGCCGTCCTCGAGCACGGTCGGATGCGTGCGGCGCGCCTCGGCGATGACGTCCGGAGCGAGCGCCACCGTGTCGTACGGGCACAGGAGCGAGAGCGCCGGCACGTCGGCGAAGGCGATGTTCGTGAGCGCCTCGTGGCGGTGGCACTCGGCCACCGCGGCCTCGCTGCGACCGGCCCACATCGGCTCGCCGATGCCCCAGACGCGGCGCCCGCCGGCCGCCCGCGCGTCGATGAACCGGCGCCAGGCCGGGATCAGTCGCGCCGGATTGGTGCCGATCTCGCGCATGTCGGCGAAGTAGACCTCGTCGGCGTCGCGTGCGAGCTCGGCCCGCAGCAGCTCGATCTTCGGCGTGTCGAGCGCGACGATCACCGGGTCGCCGACCTCGAGCGCCGCCCCGGCGAACGCCATCGCACCGTTCAGGAACTCCTGCTCCCCCGCGTACAGGAACGCGTCGTGCCGGAACGCGGATCCGTGTTCGTGCGGGACGCTGCCGGTGCTCACGATCCGGCTGCCGCGGCCGCTGGGGACTCGGCGTGCACCCGGCAAGGATGGTCCAGCGGCGGGTGCCTGGCAAGTCGGAGGCCGTCGATCGATGGGGTGTTTGCAGCTCCCGCCCCTGGGCATACACCCGTTCAGCCCGCACCCGCCGGCACGGCGGTGGGGCAAGCGATGAGAGGGCGGGGCGTGTGAGTCCGAGCGGCGGACATCCCGGCCACGCGTGCGAGCTGGCATTGCGGCTGCCCGCGGAGGCGCTGCAGATACCGGTCGCGCGGCGCGCGGTGGCCGCGTTCTGCATCGAGAGCGGACTGCCGCCGGCGCTCGTCGACGACGTCAAGCTGGCCGTCACCGAGGCCGTCACGAACGTCGTCCTGCACGCCTACGACGACAGCTCCGAGGCGGAGCGCGCATTCGATCTCGCCGCCCGCCTCGAGCGGGACGCGCTGCTCGTGAGCGTGACCGACCAGGGGCGCGGCATCGGCGCGCCGAGCGAGAATCACGGCCTCGGTCTCGGGCTCCGGCTCGCGTTGCAGCTGGCCGGCGGGATCCACTCGCCGGCGCCGGACGCAGCGGGCGGCACCCGCCTCAAGCTGCGCTTCGCGCTGCCTGCCTGAGCGACCCGCTCAGGCGCGCGCGATGCGGTAGACGATCCCGCTGCCCCATGCGCCCGCGATGAGGTCGCCGCCGGGTGCGGTGACGAGCGGCAGGGGGTTCTTCAGCCCGCTCACGAGCAGCGCCGGCCGCGCGCTCGCGTAGCCCGAGGCGGTCGCACGCAGCCGTACGCGCAGCACGACTCCGCGCTCCCACTCGCTCACGAGCGCGGAGCGGCCGGTGCCGCCGAGGAGGCGCGCGCCCGCGATGGCGACGCCGCCCGCAGCGGCGTGCGCGTCCAGCACCGCGAGCGGCGCGGGCACACCAGCGCAGGCGGCGCCGGCCTGGCCGTAGCACTCGGGGAAGCGCCAGTCCTGCCCCGAGCGGACGAGCCCCAGCCAGTCGCCTGGCGTCTTCGCGCCGAGGTCGTCGCGCTGGTTCATGGATGCGATCAGCGCGCCCGTGAGCGGGTCGGCCGCGATGCCGAAGGGCGCGCGGATGCCGGCCGCGTAGACGCGCACGTCGCTCCCGTCGGGCCGGAAGGAGACGATCGTCCCCGACCACTTCGACGTGCTCGCGCAGTGGTCGCAGGCCGACGAGATGCCCATCGCGAGCCGGCCGCTCGCGAGCGCCACGATCGCGTTGTTCCAGCCGTGGCCGGCGGGCTCGACGAGCACGGTGCGGTGCGTCGCGAAGCGATCGCCCGCCAGGCCGTCGTAGACGTCGACGCGGCCGAGCGACGTGACGTAGAGCCGTCCGCCGTGCCAGAGCAGCCCGAGCGGGCCCTCGACGCCCCTGATCACCTCGACCGGCTTGGCCCCGGCGCTCGGGATCAGGTAGACGCCGTCGCGGGCGTGGTTCGCGGCGGCCGAGGTCGTCGCCCAGAGGCGGCCCTCGGCGTCGAAGGCGAGCGCCGAGACGTTGCGCAGCCCGCGCGCGTAGACCGTCGCCCGCAAGCCTGCGGCGCCGCGCAGCCCCAGCCCGATCGAGGTCGCCCCGGTGGCGGCGCTCGTCGTCGCCGAGGTCGTCGCGCTCGCGCCGGAGCCCTGCGAGCCGCCACAGCCGACCGCGAGCAGCGCGAGGCACAGGAGCTGGGCGCAGACGCGCACCACGCGGCTCGCAGGGGGATCGGGAGCGGGCTGCGAGCCGCGCGGTGCGGTCGGGCCGTGCCGGCGGGGGGAGGGCGCAGACACGTGCTCGGTCAGACGCCCGTGGTGGACGCGGAGGTCGAGCTGGACGGAGTCGTGGACGGAGTGGTCGAGGGGGCCGTCGACGGCGTCGAGTTGTCGCCGCCCATGTTCGGGCAGTCGCCGGCCTGGTGCGTGGCCGTGCCGGAATCGTTCGCGACGGCCGCGGCCGGCGTCGTCGTCGGCGTCGTGCTGGACGAGCTCGACGCCGCCTGCGCGACGGCTCCGCCGGCCAGTGCGGCCGTTGCCGCCAGGATCACGATCAGCTTGCGGTAGCGGGGGAACATTTGCGTTCACCTCCTTTCGTCGGGTGCGTGAGCGCAGTTGACCAACCCTGTGTAAGAGCAACCTGTGGATGCGCGCACAGCTCTCTCAGCCGATCCGGGCGCTCAGGCGCGGCTCGTGAGCCAGCCGCCGTCGACGAACAGCGTCTGACCGCTGACGTAGCGGGCGTCCTCGGAGGCGAGGAATGCGATCACGTCGGCGACGTCGTCGGGCAGACCGATGCGCCGCAGCGGGATCGTGGGCTCGAGCTGCTCGATCTGGGCGGGATCGTCGAGCGGGTTCATGCCCGTCTGGATCCAGCCCGGCCCGACGGCGTTGACGCGGATCCCCTGCGGCCCGAGCTCGAAGGCCATCGACTTCGTCAGCATGCGCACGCCGCCCTTGGACGCGCTGTAGGCCGATGCGCCCTCGGCCGTGACCTCGGAGTAGGTACTCGCGACGTTGACGATCGCACCGGGGCGGCCGCCCGCGATCATGGCCCGGGCGGCCGCCTGGCCGCACAGGAACACGCCCTTCAGGTTGACGGCCAGCACGCGCTCCCAGGTGGCCAGGTCGAGCTCGAGGAACGGCGCGCCGTGCGGCACGCCGGCGTTCGCGACCATCACGTCGAGGCGGCCGGAGCGCGCGACCGTGTCCGCGACGAGCGCATCCACGGCGGCCGCGTCGCTGACGTCGAGCGCGACCGCGACTGCGGCCGCGCCGATCTCCTCCGCGACGGCGGCGGCGCGCGCCGGGTCGAGCTCTGCGACGACGACGTCGCAGCCGTCGCGTGCGAGCCGGATGGCCGTCGCGCGGCCCATCCCGCTGCCTGCACCGGTGACGATCGCGACGCGCGCCATCAGCGGCACGCGTACGTGACGGGGGCCGGCTGGCCGCGCCGCGGGCGCGTCGCGAAGACGAGCCGGAGGCGCGTGAAGCGGCGCGCTCCGTGGCAGGTGCGCGGCCGCTCGAGGATCAGGGCCGCGAGCGCGGAGCTGAAGTGCCCGGCGGCGCAGTTGGGCGTGCAGTCGTTGATCAGCGCCGTGCCGACGGCCTTCGCGCTCTGGCGCGTCCAGCGCGACCAGCTCGCGACGTCGAAGGAGGCGTTGCCGTCGCCGCACGCGAGCAGCACGTCCTTCGGCTTGAACGACGCGCGCTCGAGACAGCCGGCGAACGTCACGGGCGCGACCTTCGCCGTCGCCGGGCCGGCCACGCCGAGCAGTGCGACCAGCGAACCCAGGATGACGAGCACGCGGCGCACCCCGCGAGCGTAGCCGGGCCCGAGCGGCCGCGCCAGCTGCGCGCGGTTCGGCAGACTGCAGCCATGAGCAGCGCACCCATCCCCGCCATCTCCGGCACCGACTTCGTGATCCTGCCGAGCCGCGACCTCGCGGCGGCGTCCGCGTTCTACGCCGGCACGCTCGGACTCCACCGCTCCGTGTACATGCCCGAGCGCGGGTTCTCCGAGTACGAGACCGGCAACCTCACGCTGAGCATCGTCAACCCCGAGGCGATGGGGATGACGCACCACGTCAGCCAGAACCCCGTCGCCCTGCGCGTGGACGACGTGCACGCGGCGCGCGAGGCGCTGGAGGCCCGCGGCGTCGCGTTCAACGGCGACGTCATCGACACGAGCGTGTGCCACATGGCGTTCTTCAGCGATCCCGACGGGAATGCGCTGATGCTCCACCGGCGCTAC
This sequence comes from Gaiellales bacterium, assembly GCA_036502805.1. Lineage (GTDB taxonomy): Bacteria > Actinomycetota > Thermoleophilia > Gaiellales > JALYLC01 > JALYLC01. Next base: position 5,917 of record DASXXY010000132.1, read on the forward strand.
GCGCCGCGCGTGACCGAGTAGCCCGGCTACCGCGCCGCGGGGAAGAGCAGCTCGCCGCTCGCCGCGAGGCGATCGGCGAGCTCGTGCAGCTCGGCTGCGAGCTCGGCCGCGTGATGGCAGAGCTGGTCGGCCGCGGACGTCTTGAGCTCGATCTCGTCGGCGTGGCCGCAGTCGGGACAGCGGCGCTCGACGATCGTGCCGTCGTAGGCGAGCGGATGCAGAGACTCGATCTGGATCAGATCGCTCTCGCACGTGGGGCAGTGCGTCAGCTGCCGGCCGATGCTCGCGTGGCGTCTCACGGTTAAGGGTTGCCGGGGACTGCCGATCCGAAACCTCGGGCAGCGCGGCTCGTACAGTCTGCCGCATGCCGTACCCGGACCGCGCACCGCGCCGATTGCAGGCAGAACAGGTCGTCCCCGGGCGCCCGTTCAGCGATCCGGCCGCGACCGGGGACGACCGGTCGACCCTTGCAGTGCTGCAGGCGACGCTGCGGCGCGTCGCGGCCGGCGGTCCCCGCGAGGCGACCCTGAGCTTCGCCGACGACGCCGGGCGCCACCATGTCGTCGTGCCCGATTGGCGCGCGCTCGCCGACGTCCGGCCGGCGGCGATGGTCGGCTTCTTCGGTCAGGCGCGCGACGACGTCGACCATGCGGCGATCATCGCGCTCGAGCACGACATCGTCGGCCGCGCGGCGGCGTTCCCGGGTCTCCTGGCGTACCACAACGCACAGCTCGAGAGCGGCCGCTGGGGCAACCTCGTCGTCTTCCGCGCCGCCTTCGGCACCGCCCAGGTGACGGTCGACCCGGTGCATGCCGAGGCCGTGGCGCGCACGCCCGTGCACTACCGCTCGCTGCGGCTCCACCGCGGCGTGCTCGCGGACGGCTGCCTCGGCGAGGCGCCGCCGCTGCTGCACGAGACGCTCTACCTCGACTTCGGCGAGCAGCCGGCCTGGCGCGCGCTGCGCGGCTACGCCTGAGCGGCTCCCGGCGCGACCGGCTCCTCCAGAGCCGGCCGTCCGCGCGCCGTGTCGAGCGGCTGGCCGGCGAGCTGTCCGCCGTGGCAGTCCTCGCAGCGCACGGCACGGCGGGGGTTGCGGATGCCCGCGAGCCCGAGGACGCCGCCGAGCCCCACGAGCACGGCCGAGATGCCGATGCCGACGTGGAAGGCGTGATCGGACGCGGCGCGCACGGCGCCGGCGATCTCCGCGCCACCCGGGGCACCGGGCTCGACGCGCGCGAGCGTCTGCCTGCGGGCATCCGCCGCAGCCGCGCGGCCGGCCGGCGAGAGCGTGCGACCGGCGAGCCGATCGTCGAGCGCCGAGCCGAACTGCGCCGCCACGACCGCGCCGATGGCGGCGACCGCGAGCAGCCCGGCGACGCGCGCGATGGCGTTGTTGATGCCCGACGCGATGCCGGCGTTCGACTCGTCGGCATCGGCGAGGACGGTCGCGGTGAGCGGCGCGACCGTGAGCGACAGCCCGAGCGAGAAGACGAGCAGCGCCGGCAGGAGGTCGGTCGTGTAGTCGAGCCCGGAGCCGATGCGCAGCATGAGCGCGAGGCCGGCCGCGGCCGTGAGCGGGCCGAAGCCCATGAAGAGGCGCGGCCCGAGGCGGTCGGCGAGCCGGCCCATGCGCTTCGAGAGCGTGAACATGACGAGCGTCGAGGGCATGAGCGCGACGCCCGCCTCGAGCGCGTCGTAGCCCGCGACCTGCTGCAGGAACAGCACGAGGAAGAAGAACGTGGCGCTCAGGCCGCCGTACATCGCGAACGTCTGCACGTTGCCGATGGCGAAGTTGCGGCGCGTGAAGAGGCCGAGCGGGAGCATCGGGGCCGGCGTGCGGCGCTCGTGCGCGAGGAACAGCGCGAGCAGGGCGATGCCGGCGATCCCCGCGCCCCAGACCTGGTAGCTCCCCCAGCCGACGACGGGCTGGCGGATGAGCGCGAGCACGGGGCCGGCGAGGCCGAAGAACGTCAGCAGCGCGCCCGCCCAGTCGAGGCGCGCACGCGTGCCGCCGCGCTCGCGCGCGGGCACCGAGACGGCGATCAGGACGAGCGTGAGCGCCACGAACGGGACGTTGATGGCGAAGATCAGCCGCCACGAGACGGCGTCCACGAGATAGCCGCCGACGAGCGGGCCGATCACGGTCGCGATCCCCGACCAGGCGGTCCAGGAGCCGATCGCGGCGCCGCGTTCGGCAGCGGGGAAGGCCGAGATGATGAGCGCGAGCGCGCTCGGGGTCAGCAGCGCGCCGAAGGCGCCCTGGAGCGCACGGCCCGCGACCAGGAGCTCGATGCCGGGCGCGACCGCGCACAGCACCGAGACCGCCCCGAAGCCCGCGACGCCGAGCGAGAACACGCGGCGCTCGCCGAAGATGTCGCCGAGCGAGCCGCCGACGAGGATCAGCGAGCCGAGCGTCAGCAGGTAGGCGTTCGAGACCCACTGCTGGCCGGCGAGGCCACCGCCGAGGTCGCTGCGGATGGCCGGCAGCGCCACGTTGACGGCGGTCGCGTCGAGCCCCGCGACGAACGATCCCATGATCGCCGCGAGCAGGGCCAGGCGCTTGCGGCGGTCGTCCATGCCCGGCTCAGCCCGCCTGTGCGAGCGTGAGCGGCACGCCGTAGACGGCCGAGCCCGGCTGCTGCGAGCGACCGGCCGCGAGGCCGCCGTGGTCGATCGTGTCGAAGCCGATGTCGTCGGCCAGCCGGCGCACCGTCGCCTTGGCGTCCGCATCGTCGCCGGCCACGAACAGCAGCAGGCGATCGCGGTCGCCGGCGGGCCGGCCGTCGCCTGCGAGCTGCGTCCAGACCATGGTGTTGAAGGCCTTGACGACGCGCGCGCCCGGCAGGCTGGCGGCCACGAGCTCGCTCGAGGTCGTGCTGTCGTCCTCGAGCGCGGCCACGTGGCCGTCGCGCCCGGGGTAGTAGTTCGTCGCGTCGACGACGAGCTTGCCGGCGAAGGCCGCGGCCGGAAGCTGGTCGTGCAGGAAGAACGGCACGGCGAGGATGACGACGTCCGCCGCCGCGGCGGCCTCCTCGATGCCGCTCGCGGCGTGCGCGGACGGCCCGAGCTCGGCGACGAGCTCGGCCAGCGAGCCGGCGCCGCGCGAGTTCGCGATCGTGACCTCGTGGCCCGTCTGCGTGAGGCGGCGCGCGAGCGTCGCCCCGATCTTGCCGCTGCCCATGATGGCGACGTTCATGGCGTGCTCCTCTCGTCGGGATCGCTCCCTGGCAACGTCGCGCGCGGCTCGCGCCTTCCCAGGCCGGCCGGGAACGCGAGCGCCCCTCCCGTCGTTGTCATGAGGACGGAGGCGGTGCTGTGCCGCCCGGTTGAGAGAGGCCCGTTGTGAATGCCACGATCCATCCCAGCTCGTACCGCACGCTCACCCGCTGCAGCAACTGCGGCGCCGAGCACGACCTCACCTCGACGCGCGAGCATCTCAGCGTCGACGTGTGCTCGAGCTGCCATCCCTTCTACACCGGCAGCGAGGCACGCGTCTCCCGCGGCAGCCAGGTCGCCCGCTTCGAGGCGCGCCGCGCGCGTGCCCAGGCGGCGAGCGCGTAGGACGGTCACGTCGCTCCCGCCGCGCCGCTGCTCATGTCATGAGCGGTGACGGCGGGATGCGCGTCGTCCCCTGCACGGCGGGGATGCGCAGCGCGACCTCGTCGACGAAGCACCACGACCAGTCCTCGCCCGGCTCGAGCGAGCGGATCAGCGGGTGGCCGCTCGCACCGGCGTGCTTCGTCGCGTGGCGGTTCGGGGAGTCGTCGCAGCAGCCGACGTGCCCGCACTCCAGGCAGATGCGGAGGTGCAGCCAGAGACCGCCGGTCGCCAGGCAGTCGGCGCAGCCGTCGACCGCTTCCGGCAGCTGCGTCACGTGGACGTGATCGAGATGCGTGCAGGATGTCACTGGTCGCTCCCTCGGGTCGCCTGCAGGGGGATCTGAACGCTGAAGACCGTGCGGCCGGGCCGCGACTCGACGGTCAGCGAGCCGTCGTGGCGGTCGGCGACGATGCGGTGCGCCGTCGCGAGGCCGAGCCCCGTGCCGTGGCCGACGTCCTTCGTCGTGAAGAACGAGTCGAAGACGTGCTCGAGGACGTCGGCGGGGATGCCGGGGCCGTCGTCGGCGATGTCGACCTCCGCGCCGTCGCCGGCGTGCCGCGTCGTGATCGTGATCGTCCCGCTCTCGCCGAGCGCGTCGATGGCGTTCTCGAGCAGGTTCGTCCAGACCTGGTTGAGCTCCGACCCGCGCACGGTGACCTTCGGGAGCGTGCGGTCGTACTCGCGCAGCACCGTGATCGCCGTGTGCTTGAGGCGGTGGCCGAGCACGGTCAGCGTCGTCTCGAGACCCTCGTGCAGGTCGACCTCCACGACGCCGCCGCGGTCCATGTAGGCGTAGCTCTTGACGGCGCCCACGAGGCTCGACATGCGGCGGGTCGCCTCCTGCAGCTCGCCGGCCAGGCTGCGCGCCGTGAGCGTGGCCGCGACCCAGGCGAGCGCGGCGTCGGTCGCGGGCCCTGCGATCGCCGCGACGCGGTCGATCCAGCCCGCGTCGACGCCCGCGCCCGCGAGCGGCTCCGCGAGCCGCCAGGGCTCCGGGACGCCGAGCGCCTCGAGCCGCTCGAGCAGCGCGTCCTCGGCATCGGCCGCGTCGAGCGCGTCGAGCGCGCTGCGACCGGCCGCGCCGGCGACCGCCTCGGCGTGCAGTGCGATCAGCCTGGCCGCGTCCTCGCGCTCGATGCCCGACTCCACGAAGCGCTGCAGCGTCGCGCTCACGACGTCGACCGCCTCGGCCATCTGGCCGGCCGCTCGTCCCGCCGCCGCGGCCGGGTTGTTGAGCTCGTGGGCGAGGCCGGCGGCCATCGTGCCGAGCGCAGCGAGCCGCTCGCGGTTCTGCTCGATCGCCGTGATGCGGCTCATGACAGGTGCCACCTGCTGCATCACGCGCCGGTGCACGGGCTGATGCGCGAAGGCCAGACGGCTGAACTCGTCCGCCGCGACGAAGCCGTAGCGGAGCGCGGTCTCCGCGGTGATGCGGACGCCGAGCGGACCCGCCGAGAGCACGCCGATCGCGCCCATCCAGGTGGGCGAGTACTGGCGCCCGACCGGCTCGAGGTGCTCGCCGGCCGGGATCCAGGTCTGGATCGTGCCCTCGAGCAGCAGGTAGACGCCCGGCACGCGCTCGTGATGCTCGGCGAGCAGCTCGCCCGGCACGGCGGTGCGCGTCTCCGTGACCGCGAGCCACTCCCCCAGCTGCGCGTCGTCGAGCTCCTGGAGCAGATCGATGCCCCGCAGCTCCGCGAGCGTGACGGCGGCGGGCGCGCTCATGCGTCGACGAGGTACTGGTGGATCAGCGAGACCGCCATCGAGCCCTCGCCGACGGCGCTCGCGACGCGTTTGAACGAGCGCGCCCGGACGTCGCCGGCGACGAACACGCCGGGAACCGTCGTCTCCAGCAGGGAGGGCTCGCGCTTGAGCGGCCAGCCGGCGCCCTGGGCGTCGGGGCCGGCGAGGATGAACCCGCGCTCGTCGCGCGCCACGACGCCGTCGAGCCAGTCGGTGCGCGGCGAGGCGCCGATGAAGACGAAGCACGCGTCGGTCGCGAGCTCCGACTCCGCGCCGTCGCCGCCGCGCACGCGCAGGCACTGCAGGCGCCCGCCCTCGCCCTGCGCGGCGACGGCCGTGCTCCCCGTCCGCACGACGACGTTCGGGAGCGCCTCGAGCTGCTGGATCAGGTAGCGCGACATCGAGCGCTCGAGCGACGGGCCGCGCACGAGCATCGTGACGTGGGCCGCATAGCCGCTGAAGTAGACGGCGGCCTGGCCGGCCGAGTTCGCACCGCCGATGATGACGACGCTCTGATCTGCGCACGAGCGCGCCTCGGTCAGCGCCGCCCCGTAGTAGACCCCGGCGCCGGTGAAGTCGGAGAAGCCCTCGGCCTCGAGCTGGCGGTACTCGACGCCCGAGGCGATCAGCACCGAGCTCGCGCTGAGCTGCCCACCGCCGCTCAGGTCGATCAGGCGGCCCGCGCCCTCGGCGCGCAGCCCGACGGCGTCCTGCACCGTGAGGAGCTCGGCTCCCAGCCGGCGCGCCTGGTCGGTCGCGCGGCGTGCGAGATCGGAGCCGCTGAGGCCGGTCGGGAAGCCCAGGTAGTTCTCGATCCGGCTCGACTGCCCGGCCTGCCCGCCGGGCGCATCGCGCTCGACGAGCACCGTTCGCAGCCCCTCGGAGGCGCCGTAGACGGCGGCGGCGAGACCCGCCGGGCCGCCGCCGACGATCACGAGGTCGTAGTGGCTCTGCGTCGGCTGCGCCATCACGCCGAGGCGCTCGGCGAGCTCAAGCACGGTCGGGCGCTCGAGCACCGCGCCGTCCTCGAGCAGCGCGACCGGCAGGCGCGACTCGTCCACGCCGATCACCTGCAGCAGCTCACGCGCCTCGCCCTCGCGCTCGACGTCGAGCCAGCGTGCCGGGATGCCGTTGCGGGCCACGAAGTCGCGCAGGTCGTGCGAGTCCTTCGAGAAGCGGTGGCCGATGATGCGCAGCCCGCCGGCCTCCAGCGCCGCCCCCGACTCCCAGCTCGAGAGCAGATCCTCGAGCACCGGGAAGAGCTTGTCCTCGGGCGGATCCCACGGCTTCAGGAGGTAGTAGTCGAGCGCGACGTCGTTGATCGCCGAGATCGCCGCCGCCGTGTCCGCATAGGCCGTCAGCAGCACGCGCTTGGCGTCCGGGACGATGGCGCGCGCAGCGACGAGGAAGTCGGTGCCGGGCATGACGGGCATGCGCTGGTCGGCAAGCAGCAGCGCGACCTGATCGCCGCGCGTGCGCAGCTGCTTGAGCAGCTCGAGCGCCTCGGCACCGGAGGTCGCCCGCAGGATGCGGTAGCGCTCGCCGAAGCCGCGGCGCAGATCGCGCGCGACCGCCGCGAGCACCACCGGATCGTCGTCGATCGCCACGATCGCGGGGCGCCGCTCGGCATGTGTCTCCCCCGCGGCCATGACGCAACGGTACCGGTACGGCGGCGCTCCCGGCCGTGGGTCTGCGAGTCTTCGTGCTACTGCTTCAGGCGCTCGAGGAGTCGTGCGCGCCGTGCCGGCGCAGCCGGCTCCGAGGACCGACGAAAGGGGCGCGACGCGCCATGGCCGAAGACGTTCACACGCACATCGAGGCGCTCGTCGCCGAGGAGCACACGCTCTGGGAGCACGAGTCCGCAGGCAACGGCAGCGACGCCGATCGCCGGCGCCTGGCCGAGATCAAGGTCGAGCTCGACCGCTACTGGGATCTGCTGCGCCGTCGTCGCGCCGAGGCCGGCGCGGGCGGGAACCCCGACGGCGTCGAGCTGCGCAGCGAGGGCACGGTCGAGGGCTACCTGCAGTAGCGGCGGCGTTCGCGCCTGTCAGCGCGGCTCGACACAAACGCTACGTATCGGATATAAACGTGCCATGGCGCTCCCTGCGAACGCCGTGGACGAACCCGATGCCGGGGCGCCCCCGCGCCGCGGCGGGCGCCCACGGAGCACCGAAGCCGAGCTGGCGATCCTCCAGGCGACGCGCGAGCTGCTCGTCGAAGGCGGCGTCGAGAAGCTCACGATCGAGGGCGTCGCGTCCCGCGCCGGCGTCGCCAAGACGACGATCTACCGGCGCTGGCGCGACAAGGACGAGCTGGCCCTGGCCGTCGTCCTCGACATGGTCGAGCGCGTCGTCGAGCTGCCCGAGCTGGGCGACACGCGCGGGGAGCTGCTGGCCTTCGTCGGTGCCGCCGTCGAGGTGCTCGGCTCGACGCTGATGGGCCGCGTGATGCAGGGGCTCGTCTCCGATCTCGCAACCGATCCCGACCTCGCCAAGGCGTTCCGCGAGCGCGTCGTGAGCGTGCGCGATGCCGAGGTCGACCGGCTCGTCGCGCGCGGGATCGCGCGCGGCGACCTGCGCGCCGGCACGGCTCCGCAGATCGCCCACGACCTCCTCATCGGGCCCGTCTACTACCGCCTGCTCCTGACCGGGCAGCCGCTCGATCGCGCGTTCGCGACGCAGACCGTGGACGCCGTGCTGCGCGCGTTCGCACCCGCCGCGTAGCCCGCACGCACCGCCGTGCGCAACCGGCGGCGCCGGCCCCGAATCTCACCTTCTACTCGAGGGTGAGCCTGCAATCTGGAACGGCCGCTCGTGCGTAGCAGCGGCGTGAGCCGGAACGCTCGAGCAATCGCTGCCGGGGCCGGGGCTGCGCTCGTCGTGGCCGTCGCCGTCGTGGTCCTCCTGCTGGCTCGCGGCGGGTCACCGGCCGCGATCGCGCCGCCGGCGGTCGCGCCGGCCCTGGTCGCGCTCGCCCAGCCGCGCGGCGGGATCGCGCTGGCGCGCCAGGACGGCGACCGGGTCGTCGCGCTCAGCCTCCGGCGCGCGCGCAGCGGAGCGCAGGCGCGCGTGACCGTGCTCGGGCCCGCCGGCGGCGGCGTCGCCGGGCTCGCAGTCACGCTCGCGGGCGGCATCCACGCGGTGCCGTGCGGCCGCGGCTGCTACGAGGCGCGCCTCCCACGCGCGGCGGGGAGCGTCGCCGTGCATCTGCACGGCCCGGGAGCGCGCACGTCGAGCGCCGTCTTCACCCTCCCCCGCGCCTGGCCGGTGAGCGCCGTGAGCGCGCTGCGGCGGGTCGAGCGCACGCTGCGCGCGGCGCATTCGGTGGTCTACCGCGAGCACCTCGCGAGCGCGCCCGGCGTCGCGATCACGTCGCTCTGGCGCGTCGTCGCGCCCCACAGCCTCGCCTACAGCACCGCCACCGGCAGCGACGGCATCGTGATCGGAGCGCGCCGCTGGGATCGCGATGCCGCAGGGAAGCCGTGGCTGCCGTCGCCACAGGATCCCCTCGACCTGCCGACGCCCCCGTGGGGCGCGCACGTGCAGGACGTCGTGCGGCTCGATCCGCCGGCGGGGCAGCGCGCCGCGACCATCCGCCTCGCGCTCTTCGACCCGGCCACGCCCGCCTGGTACGAGCTGACGGTCGACGCCGCCAGCGACCGGCTGCGCTCCGTGCACATGACCGCCGTGTCCCACTTCATGCGCGACGACTACCTCGGCTACGACTCGGCGCCGCCGATCCGCCCGCCGGCGGACGTCGCCGGCTGATCAGTCCGGACGACCCTCGGGGAAGCGCTCCAGGCCGTCGTCGGGGATCGGCTCCCAGGCCGCGGCGTTCGCGACCCAGGCGCGGTAGGACGGCCGCACCCCGGGGTCGCCGTCGAATGCGCCGAGGCGGATGCTCATGACGCTGTGGTCGGAGGGGTCGCGGCTGAAGAGGTGCCCTCCGCAGTCGCCGCAGAAGCACTTCTCGAAGCCGCCGTCGGGGTGCTGCCAGACCCGCACGAGCTGCTCGCCGCGCACGTAGCGGAAGGCGCGGCCGTCGCTGCGCGCCTGGGCCGATGCGGCCGCGCCGGTGCGTCGCTGGCAGCGGGTGCAGTGGCAGTAGCCGGCGTAGCTGGGCGGAGCGGCGAGCTCGAAGCGCACCCCTCCGCACAGGCATCCCCCGCTGAGCGCCGCGGCGTGCATCTCCCCGGCACAGTAGCGGCCGGGCGCGAGCTTCTAGAGTGCCGCGCGTGAGCCTGATCCGCCGCGACGCCTCGGCCCTGCTCGTGATCGACACCCAGGAGGGCTTCTACCCTGCGGCTCGCACCGACGTCGACCGCGCGGCGTTCTCGCTCGTCGTCGACCGCGTCGCGTGGCTCGCAGCGCTCGCCCGCGCGCTCGCGGTGCCGGTGGTCGTGACGGAGGAGGATCCGGGCACGAACGGCCCGACCGCTCCGCGCGTCGTCACCCGCCTGCCCATCGGCGCGGTCGTGCTCCCGAAGCCGGTCTTCGCGGCCGGCGACGACCCCGCCATCGAGGCCGCGATCGCTGCGACCGGTCGCAGCACGATCGTCCTCGCCGGCCTCGAGACCGACGTCTGCGTCGCGCACTCCGCGCTCTCGCTGCGCGAGCGCGGCTACCACGTCGCGGCGGTCTCGGACGCGCTCTACTCGCCGTCCGAGGCGCACCGGCACGGTCTCGCGCGGCTGCGCGCCGAGGGCGTGCAGCTGCTCTCGGCCAAGGAGCTCCTGTACGACTGGGCGCGCACGCTCGCCGACCTGCGAGCACTCGTGCGCGACGCGCCCGAGCTCGACCCGCCGCCCGGCTTCTCGCTCTAGGCCCGGCGGGAGCGCAGGCTAGGCCCCGCTGTCGAAGCGGGCCTGCTCCTCGACCGTCCGCTCGGCCGTCGGCACGGCCTCGAGGCGCGCGTCGGGAATCGCGTCGCCGCTCTCGACGGACGTGCCGTAGCTGCCGTCGGCGAGGCGCCGCTCGGCGCGCTCGACGGCGGCCAGCTGCGTCCGCAGCTCCTCGGCCTGCTGCTCGGCGAGCTCCGCATCCTGCAGCTCGGAGGCCTCGTCGCCCGTGTCCTCCGGCGCGTCGTCGCCGTCCTGCGGGGCGAGACTGCGGAGCTCTTCCTCGATGCGGGAGCGCTCGCTCGCGAGCAGCTCCCGTGCGCGTTCTGCTTCCATCGCGGCAGCCTAGCCGCGCTGCGAGGTCGGGTACCCTCGGGAGCGTGAAGATCACCGTCTACACCGATCCTGGCTGCCCCTTCGGCTTCAACGCGCAGCGCCAGGACCTGCAGCTGCTGTGGCACTACGGCCAGGCCGCCGTGATCGACACGCGCATGATCGTGCTGAGCGAGCGGAGCGGCACCTACGCGGAGCGCGGGTTCACGAAGGAGCTCGTCGAGCGCAGCACGTCGAGCCTCGCGAAGCGCTACGGGATGCCCATGACGGCGCACGTCCAGGATCACGCCCAGGCGACGATCGACGCGTGTCGCGCCTACATCGGAGCGCGCCTGCACGATCCCGCGAAGGCCGCGCTCCTGATGCGGGCGCTGCGCCGTGCCGCGTTCAGCGACGGCCTCGCCCTCGACGATCCGGACACGCTGCACGCGGCCGCGCGCGCGGCCGGCATCGCGCCGGAGACGGTCGACGCGTGGCTCGAGGATCCGGCCGTGGAGGAGCGCCTGCGCGAGGACATGGCCGCGACGCGCTCGCCGTTGCCGGAAGCGCTCGCGCTGGCGCACAAGCTCTCGAAGAGCGACGGCGACTACCGCTACTCGACCGCCTCGGCGGTCTTCGAGCACGGGGGCCGCGTGGTCGTCGCGCCGGGCTTCCAGCCGTTCGCGGTGCACGAGGTCGCCGTCGCGAGCACGGCGCCGGACGTCGAGCGCCGCCCGGCGCCCGAGTCGGCGGGCGAGGTGCTCGCGTGGGCCCCCTACGCGCTTGCCACGGCCGAGGTCGCGGAGCTGCGCGGCACGACCATCGACGACG
>DASXXY010000133.1:0-2009 GCA_036502805.1 Gaiellales bacterium
CGGAAGGGATCGCGCGACGTTCGTCGAAGCGCTGTCCGATGGCAACCCGCCGCAAGACCGCGACGGCGCGGCGAGCTCCCGCCCGTAAGTCCCCTGCTGCCCGCAAGCGGGCCGCTCCCGCGCGCCGCAAGCAGGCGCGCGAGCCCCTGCTCTCGCCGCACCAGTACCGCGATCTCACGGGCCTCGCGCTCGGTGCCCTGGCCGCGTTCTCCGTGCTCGTGCTGTGGGCCGGCGCTGGCGGCGGCGGCGTCGGGAACGCGCTCCGCAGCGGACTCGAGCTGCTCACCGGCCGCGGCGTCGCCGTTGCCCCCGTCGCGCTCGCCGCGCTCGCCGCGAGCCTGCTCCTGCGCGCCGATCCCCGGCGCCTGCGGCCCTTTCGCGTCGGCGCGATCGCGCTCTCGCTGGGCGTGCTCTCGCTGCTCGGCTCGGCCCACCTCGATCACCACTCGCTGCGCCACGGCGGCGGCTACGCCGGCAACGGCGTGCACGCCGCGGCGGCGGCGGTCGCCGGCGAGCCCGGCGCGCTCGTGCTCGCGGTCTTCGGCCTCGTGGCCGGCCTGCTGCTGCTCTCGGGCGCGTCGGCGTACGTCCTGCTCGGTCACAGCGCGACGGCCGCGCGACGCTCGGCCCAGGGCGTCGTGCGTGTCGCGGCGACCGTTCGCAGCGTGCCCATGAGCGAGATGCCGGCAGCCGTGCGGACGCGCCGCAAGCGCACCCCGGCGAGCGCGCTGCCGCCGCTCGACGTCGACGCCAAGTTCCCGGACGTCTTCGAGCGCTCGCCGGCGCCGGAGCTGACGTTCGCGCCGCCGGAGCCGCTCGCGGATCCGCTGCCCGTGATGCCGCCGCTGCCGCCGCCGTTCCAGCCCGAGGAGCAGCACGACGAGCCGACGGGCGAGGTGACCGCGGCGCACGACGAGGCCCCGCCGCAGGAGTCGGACGCGCATGAGCTGCCCGTCCCGGCGCCGGTATCGAACTACCGCCTGCCCGACCCGAAGCTGCTCTCGCGCGGCACGCGCCCGACGGGCAAGGACGTCGACGTCGAGCGCGTCGGCGCCTCGCTGCTCGCGGCGCTCACCGAGCACGGCGTGGAGTGCCGCCTGATCGGCACGGTCTCGGGGCCGCGCGTGACGCGCTACGAGCTGCAGCTCGCGCCCGGCACCAAGGTCTCGCGCGTGAGCGCCCTGCGCGACGACCTCGCCTACGCGCTCGCGACGACGGAGATCCGCATCCTCGCGCCGATCCCCGGCAAGCAGGCCGTCGGCGTCGAGGTGCCCAACCGCTCGCCCAATCTCGTCTCGCTCGGCGATCTCGTGGACGAGCCGGCGACCGGCTCGCCGCTCACCGTCTGGCTCGGCAAGGACATCGCCGGCCACACGGTCGTCGCCGACCTCGCGCGCATGCCGCACATGCTGATCGCCGGCACCACCGGCTCGGGCAAGTCCGGCTGCATCAACTCGATGCTCTGCTCGATCCTCCTGCGTGCGACGCCGGAGGAGGTGCGGATGATCCTGATCGATCCGAAGAAGGTCGAGCTCAACCACTACGAGACGATCCCGCACCTGCTCACGCCGGTCGTCACGAACATGAAGAACGCGGCCTCGGTGCTGCAGAACGTCGTCCGCGAGATGGAGTCGCGCTACGAGCTGATGGGCCTCCACAAGGCGCGCAACCTGCCCGAGATGAACCGCGTGCGGCTGCGCGACGGCAAGCCGATGCTGCCGTACATGCTGGTCGTGATCGACGAGCTCGCCGACCTCATGATGGTCTCGCCGGCCGAGGTCGAGGACGCCATCATCCGCCTCGCCCAGAAGTCGCGCGCGGTCGGGATCCACCTGCTGCTGGCGACGCAGCGGCCGTCGGTGGACGTGATCACGGGCATGATCAAGGCCAACGTGCCGAGCCGCATCGCGTTCGCCGTCTCGTCGCAGACCGACTCGCGCGTGATCCTCGACGTCGGCGGCGCCGAGGCGCTCCTGGGCTCGGGCGACATGCTCTACAAGCCGCTCGGC
>DASXXY010000134.1:0-2415 GCA_036502805.1 Gaiellales bacterium
GCCTGTGCCGCTGCGCCGAGTGCGACCAGCTCGTCGTGCGCGGGCACCAGCAGCGCCCGGCCCGAGAGCCGGCGGATCGTGTCCTGCCAGACGCGGCCGCGGCTGCCGCCGCCGACGAGCACGATCGGCGCGTCGTCGTCGAGGCCCGAGCCCGCGCCGTGCAGCTCGTCGACCGCGTCGACGAGCGAGCAGGCCGCTCCCTCGTAGGCCGCGCGCAGGATCTGGCCGGGCGTCGTCGCGTGCCGCAGCCCCGTGATCGTGCCCGAGGCCAGCGGCCGGTTCGGCGTGCGCTCGCCGTCGAGGAACGGCAGCACCACGACCTCGCCGCCGTCCTCGACGGCCTCGCGGTCGAGCCCGAGCCACGCGGCGATCCGGTCGATCGCGAGCGTGCAGTTGAGCGTGCAGGCGAGCGGCAGGTAGCGCCCGCTCGCGTCGGCGAAGCCCGCGACGACACCGCTGCCGTCGGCCGCGGGCGTGGTCGAGACGGCGAACGCGGTGCCCGACGTGCCGAGGCTCACGACGGGGACGCCCGGCGCGACGCCGAGCCCGAGCGCCGCGCCCATGTTGTCTCCCGTGCCGCAGGCGACGAGCAGGTCTGCCGGCAGGCCGAGCTCGATCGCCGCCGTGGCGGCCGTGCCGGCGGCCTCGCGCGGGCCGAGCACGCGCGGCAGGGCCGCGCGGTCGAGGCCGATCAGCTCGAGCACGCCGTCGTCGTAGCGCTCCTGCGCCGGCGACCACCAGCCCGTGCCCGACGCGTCGCCGCGATCCGTCACGCCGGCTCCGCTCAGGCGCTCGGTCATGAAGTCGTGCGGCAGCCGGACGTGCGCGACGCGTGCCGCGAGCTCGGGCTCGACCCGCCGCAGCCACAGCCACGAGGTCGCCGTGATCGACGCCACGGGAACGCTGCCGATCCTCGAGGCCGCCGCATCGGCACCGCCGAGCAGCTCCGTCAGGCGCACCGCGTCGGGGGCCGAGCGCGTGTCGTTCCAGAGCGTGGCGGGCCGTAGCGGCGTGCCCGCGGCGTCGAGCACCACGAGGCCGTGCTGCTGGCCGGCGACGGAGATCGCCGCGACGTCCCCCGCGCGTCCCGTCGTGGCGAGCGCGCCGCGCAGCGCCTGCCACCAGATCTCGGGGTCGGTCTCGCGCGCGCCGTCGTCGCCCGTCACCACGTGCGGGGCGTGCGCCGACACCACGACCGTCCCGCTCTCGGGATCGACGAGCACGACCTTGGTCGACTGGGTCGAGCAGTCGATGCCGGCTACGAGGCGAGGCACGGGCACGTAGTCTGGCGGAGCACGCTGGAAGCCACAAGGAGAACCGCAGTGACGCCCGACGGCTCGTACACGCCGACCCCCGACGATCGATTCTCGTTCGGGCTCTGGACCGTCGGGAACGTCGGCCGCGACCCGTTCGGCGAGCCGACCCGGCCGGCGCTCGATCCCGTCGAGTCCGTCGAGAAGCTCGGTGAGCTCGGCGCCTACGGCGTCTCGCTGCACGACAACGATCTAGTGCCGGTGCGGGCGAGCGCGAGCGAGCGCGACGCGATCGTCGGGCGCTTCCAGGAGGCGCTGAAGCGCGCCGGTCTCGTCGTCTCGATGGCGACCACGAACCTCTTCACGGAGCCCGCCTTCAAGGACGGCGCGTTCACGGCGAACGACCCGCGCGTGCGCCGGCTCGCGCTTCAGAAGACGATGGCAGCGATCGACCTCGGTGCCGAGCTCGGCGCGCCGGTGTACGTGTTCTGGGGTGGCCGCGAGGGCGCCGAGGTACAGGCGGCGAAGGGCGCGCAGGACGCGCTCGCCCGCTACCAGGAGGCCCTCAACTTCCTCTGCGAGTACGCGGTCTCGCAGGGCTACGACATGCGCTTCGCGCTCGAGCCGAAGCCGAACGAGCCGCGCGGCGATGCCTGGCTGCCGACCGTCGGGCACGCGCTGCACATGATCTCGACGCTCGACCGGCCCGAGCTGTGGGGCGTCAACCCCGAGGTTGCGCACGAGACGATGGCGGGCCTCCTGTTCAGCGCGGCCGTCGGCCAGGCGCTGTGGGCGGGCAAGCTCTTCCACGTCGACCTGAACGCGCAGCGGATCGGTCGCTACGACCAGGACTTCCGCTTCGGGCAGGAGGACATCAAGGACGCGTTCTTCCTCGTGCGCATGCTCGAGCGTGCCGGGTACACGGGGCCGCGCCACTTCGACGCGCGGCCGCTGCGCGTCGAGGGCGTCCAGGGGATCTGGGACTTCGCGCGCGGCTGCATGCGCACCTACCTGATGCTCAAGGAGAAGGCCGCGCAGTACGACGCGGACGCCGAGATCCAGGCCGCGCGCGCGGCCTCGGGCGCGATCGACCTCGGCACGCCGACGGTTCGGGGCGGGTTCTCGCAGGCCGCCGTCGATGCGCTGCGCGGCGAGGAGTTCG
>DASXXY010000135.1:0-2656 GCA_036502805.1 Gaiellales bacterium
CCGCGTGCACTCGAGCGTGCGCGTGCCCATGTTCTCGGCGCCGGCGTCGCCGGCCTTGAAGAGGTACTCCGCCTGCTGGGCGAACGCGCCGTAGGCGTCGCGCGCGCGGGCATAGGAGAGCAGCGAGCAGAGCGCGGGGAAGGGCAGCGTCTTGTGCAGGTCCCAGACGACCGAGTCGGCCCGTCCAATCCCGGCGAGCTGGGGTGCGAGCGCCGGGCTGAGCGCCGCCGAGCCGCCGTGCGCGGCATCGACGTGCAGCCACAGGCCCTCGGCCTCGCAGATGTCCGCGATCGCCTCGAGCGGGTCGAACGCGCCCGTCGGCGTGGTGCCGGCGCTCGCCACGACGGCGATCGGCCGCTGGCCGCGGGCCCGCGCCGCGGCGATCCCCTCGCGCAGCGCGTCGGGCCGCATGCGGAAGCGCTCGTCGCTCGCGACGGCGATCGCGCCGCCGCTGCCGAAGCCCATGATCTGCGCGGCGCGGGCGGCCGAGTAGTGCGTCTGGTCGCTCGTCAGCAGCGCGAGCGGCGGGCCGCCGTGCGCTCCGTCGCGCCAGACGTCGAACCCGGCGCGCGCCTGCCGCGCCGCGAGCAGCGCCGTCAGCGTCGCGATCGTGCCGCCGTGGACGACCATGCCGGCGGACGTGTCCGGCAGGCCCAGCTTCGCGCCCAGGAACTGCGCCAGCGCGAGCTCGCAGGCCGTGCTCGACTGGCTCAGCTCGTAGATCGCGCCCGAGCCGTTCGTCACCGCGGTCACGAGCGTGGCGAGCGTGGCGAGCGGCAGCGGGGCGGCCAGCTGGTGGCCCACGTAGGCGGGGTGGTGGGTCGCCGTCGTCTCGCCGAGGATCCGCTCGACGAGCGCGAGCGGGTCGGCGCCGCCGCCGAAGTCGGCGGGCCAGCGCTCCGCCATGCCGGCCGGGTCGCGCGGATTGGCGACCGGGATCGAGCGCTCGGCCGCAGCGGTCAGGAAGCGCGCCAGGCGCTCGACGACGGCGGTGCCGACGAGCCGGAACTGCTCGGGGTCGCGCGCCGCGTCGAGGCCGGAGCTCATCCGAGGGCGTTCTCGCCGGTCAGGTCCCGGCCGACGATCAGCGTGTGGATGTCGTGGGTGCCCTCGTAGGTGTCGACCGTCTCGAGGTTCAGCATGTGCCGGATCACCGGGTACTCGGTCGTGATGCCGTTGCCGCCGTGCAGCTCGCGCGCGAGCCGTGCGCCCTCGAGCGCGACGCGCACGTTGTTGCGCTTGGCCATGCTGACCTGCGCGTAGTTCATCTCGCCGGCGTCCTTGAGCTGGCCGAGCCGCCGCGCCATCAGGAGGCCGAGCGAGTGCTGCGTCGCAAGCGTCGTGAGCTTCTGCTGCACGAGCTGGCGCGCGGCGATCGGGCGCCCGAACGTCTCGCGCGTCTTCGTGTACTCGAGCGATGCGGTGAGCGAGGTCTCGAGCGAGCCGAGCGCGCCCCAGGCGATGCCGTAGCGCGCCTGCGTGAGGCAGCCGAGGGGGTACTTGAGGCCGCCCTTGACCGGGAACCGCGCCGACTCGGGGACGCGCACGTCCTCGAGCACGAGCTCGCCCGTGATGCTCGCGCGCAGGCTCGCCTTGGTGTGCGTGACGGGCGCGCTGAAGCCCGTGGAGCCGGCCTCGACGAGGAAGCCCTGCACGACGTCGTCGTCGTCCTTGGCCCAGACCACGGCGACGTCCGCCTGCGGGCTGTTCGTGATCCACATCTTCGAGCCGTTGAGGATCCAGCCGTCGCCGTCGCGCCGGGCGCGCGTGCGCATCGCGCCGGGGTCGCTGCCGCCGTCGGCCTCCGTGAGCCCGAAGCAGCCGACGATCGCGCCGGACGCCAGCTCGGGCAGGTAGCGCCGCTTCTGCTCCTCGGAGCCGTAGGCGTAGATCGGGTACATCACGAGGCTGCCCTGGACGCTCGCCGAGGAGCGCACGCCGGAGTCGCCGCGCTCGAGCTCGTAGCAGATCAGGCCGTAGGCCGTGCTCGAGATCTCGCTGCCGCCGTAGGCCGCCGGCGTCGTCGGCCCGAGGATGCCGAGCTCGCCCATCTGCGTGATCAGCTCGCGCGGCAGCGTGTCGGCATCCCACCAGCCCTGCACGTGCGGCACGATCGCCTCGTCCACGAATGCGCGCACGGTCCGGTGGATCTCGCGCTCCTCGTCGCTGAGGCCGTCGAGGGCCTTGAAGTAGTCGAACACGGATCTCCTTGGCGGTGGGCGCCGGTCGGGCGTCAGGACTTGTCGGCGGCGGCCGCGCGGCGCGCGGCCTTGGCGGCGCGCTTGCCGGCCTGGTAGGAGGCGAGCTCCTCGGCCGTGCGCACGTCGCCGAGCGTCTGGTGGTCGGGCAGCATCGCCGCGAGGCCCGGTGGGTCGACGCCGAACTGGCGCGCCAGCAGCGTCATCACGGTTCGCACCTTCATCTCGCCGAACCCCGGCAGCTCGCCGAGGCGCGCCTTGAGGTCGTCGCCGCTCGCCGCGTCGCGCCAGATGCGCGCGGCGTCGCCGTCGTAGCGCTGCTCGACGAACGCGCACAGCAGGCGCACGCGCTCGGCCATCGCGCCGGGGAAGCGGTGGATCGCAGGCTTCTCGGCGAACAGCGGCGCGAGGTCCATCTTCGCGAGCTTCTTCGAGTCGAGTGTCCGTGCCCGCTCCTT
>DASXXY010000136.1:0-9120 GCA_036502805.1 Gaiellales bacterium
TGCTCGAGCTGGGTGTCCTCGCAGCCCTCGCCATCGCGTTCGGGATTGCGATCTACCTGCTGCGCCAGAGCGCCGCGCGCGAGCTGTCCGTGCGCCTCGAGCGTGCGCTGCCGGCCGACGCCGACAGCGCGCGACCGCAGGTCGGCACGATCCACGCGCTCGCGACGCGCCTGCTGCGCGAGCACGCGGCCGCTGCCGGGCTGCCGGCCGAGCTGCGCGTGCTGGACGAGGCCGAGGCGCTCGTGCTGTCCGAGGCCGCGTTCGGCGATGCCGTCGCGCGCGAGCGCCGCTCGGGTCCCTCGCCGCTGCTCGACCTGCTCGGCGAGTACGGCGTCGAGGGCACGCGGGCGCTCATCCGCACGCTCGACGCCCGGCTGCGCGCAGCCGGGGCGCCCGAGCCGCTGCTGCCGCCGCCGGCACCCGGGCCCGAGCTGCTCGCGCCCCTGCGCGCGGCCGCCGAGGCCGCGAGCGCGGCGCTCGCGGGCGACGACCGCGTGCAGGCGGCGACCGATCTGCGGCGGCTCGCCCGCATCGAGGCGCTGCTGGCCGACCCGGCGCCGACGGATCGCGAGCTGCTCGCGCTCTCGGCGCCGTCGACGAGGGGGGAGGAGGCGAGCCAGGTCGGCGATCTCCTGGCCGTCGCCCAGACCGCGGCGAAGGCCCGCCTCGAGCACGAGGTCGGCACCGTCGTCGCGGCGCTGCTCGCGCGCTACCGCGACGCCTACCGCGCGCGCAAGGAGGCGGAGATCGCGCTCGACTTCGACGATCTGCAGGAGCGCGCGTGCGAGCTGCTCGCGCGCCCCGACGTGGGCGAGGCGGTGCGCGAGCGCTTCGACCTCGTGCTCGTGGACGAGTTCCAGGACACGAACGGACTGCAGTGCCGGCTGCTCGACGCGCTCGTCGGGCCCGACTCGCACCGCGTCTTCGTGGGCGACGCCTCGCAGTCGATCTACCGCTTCCGCTACGCCGACGTGGAGCTCTTCCGCGCGCGCGGCGAGCAGGCGGGAGCGCGCCTGCCGCTGACCGGCAGCTACCGCTCGCGGCCCGAGCTGCTGGCCGTGATCGGGCACGTCTTCGGACAGCGCTTCGACGAGCGCGACTTCCAGCCCCCGCACGCGCTGCGCACCGATCCGCCGCTCGCCGAGCCGGCCGCGGAGCTGCACCTGATCGCCGCCGCCGACGGCCTGCGCGCCGGGCCGGCGCGCGAGCTCGAGGCGACGGCGCTGGCGCGCCGGCTGCGCGAGCTCGTGGATGCGGGGCAGGCGCGGCCCGGCGACATCGCCGTGCTCCTGCGCTCGGCGCGCGATGCCTCCTCGTATGCCGCAGCGCTCGAGAGCGCCGGACTGCCGACGCTCAGCCAGGTGGGCCGCGGCTTCTACCGCTCGCAGCAGGTGCGCGACCTGTGCGCCTACCTCGCGCTCCTGCGCACGCGCTTCGACGACCACGCGCTGCTCGTCGTGCTCGCCTCGCCGCTCGTCGGCGTCTCCAACGACGGCCTGCTGGCGCTGCGCGCCGCGGCCCAGCGGGCGCTCTACTGGCCGATCGAGCTCGGGCAGCTGGAGGGCGTGCCCGAGCGCGACCGCGCGCTGATCGAGCGCTTCAAGGAGCTCTACGACCGCCTCGTGCGCGCCGGGGCCGAGCTCGGCCTGGCCGCCCTGCTCGAGCGCATCGTCGCCGACCACGACTACGACCTCGCGTGCCTCGCCGCGCCCGACGGCGACCGCCGCTTCGGCAACGTGCGCAAGCTGCTGCGCGCCGCGCGCGGCTACGAGCGCGACCACGGCCCCGACCTGGCCGGCTTCGTCGACCAGATGAAGCTCTGCGACGCGCGCGACATGAGCGAGGCCGATGCGCCGCCGGGGATCCGCGAGGACGCCGTCACCATCATGACGATCCACGCGTCGAAGGGCCTCGAGTTCCCGATCGTGTGCGTGCCCGACCTCTCGCGGCCGACGCCTGCCGACTCGGCGGCCGTGGCCGTCGGGCGCGACGGAGCGGTCGGCCTGCGGCTGCGCGACGCCCGCGGACGGCCGACGAGCGGCCCCGTCTTCGAGCGGCTCGCGGCCGCCGACAAGGCCGCGGAGGAGGGCGAGGGCGACCGCGTGGCGTACGTCGCGTGGACGCGCGCCCGCGACCGCCTGCTGCTCGGCGGCTGGCTCGGCGCCAAGCGCAACGTCGAGCTCCAGCGCGTGCTCGCACAGCTCGGGCTCGCAGGCTCGCAGCTCGAGCCGGGCGTGTCCGACGTCGCCGTCGGCGCCGCCGAGGTGCGCGTGCACGTCTATCCCGGTGAGCCGATCGAGCTGCCGCAGTCGGTCACGGCGGTCGCCGAGGAGGCGGAGCAGCCGCCGCTCGGCCAGCTCAGCCTGTTCGACGAGCCGATCGTCGTCCCGGGCCGCAGGCGCGCGCTGCCGGCACCGCTCGAGCCGCTGCCGGCGGCCGCGCCGCACGTGCCGCGCGCGCTCTCCTACAGCGCGCTCGCTCTGCACGAGCGCTGCGGCTTCTCGTACTACGCCGAGCGCGTCCTCGGCCTGCAGGCGCCGGAGCCCCTCGGCGGCCCGCTGCGCGGCGCCGTGCTCGGCGACGCGCTGCACCGCGCCGTCGCCGTGGGCGTCGAGCAGGCGACGGCCGCACTCGACGCCGACGGCCGGGTCGCCGTGGAGGGGCTCGTCGCGGCCTGGGAGGGCTCGTCGCTCGCGGCCCGCATGCGCGCCGCGGGGACGGTCTCGCACGAGCTCCCGTTCGCGTTCTGCGAGGACGACGTCGTGCTGCGCGGCTCGCTCGACATCTGCGTCCGCGAGCCGGACGGCAGCCTGCTCGTGGCCGATCTCAAGACGACGGCCCTGAACGGCCGCACGCCCGCCGCCGTGGTCGAGACCGCCTATCCGCTGCAGCGCGCGATCTACGCCCTGGCCGCCCTGCGCGGCGGCGCGCCCGCGGCCGAGATCGCCTTCCTCTTCCTCGAGCGCCCGGAGGAGCCGGTCACGCGTCGCTACGGCGCCGGCGACGACGCTGCGCTGGCGGCCGAGGTGCGCGCGGCGATCGGGCGGCTGCGCACGTCCAGCTTCACGGTGCGCTCGGGCGACCACTGCGCGACCTGTCCGGCGCTCGACCGCCTCTGCCCGGCGCCGGGCTGGCGCGAGCGGGAGCCGCTGTGAGCAGGCTTACTCCGTCCTCGCCGCCCGAGAGCCGCGTGCGCGCGATCCTGCGCCGGCTGCGCGTCGAGTATCCCGACGCGCGCTGCTCGCTCGACTTCACGACACCCTGGGAGCTCCTGGTGGCGACGATCCTCTCGGCCCAGTGCACCGACGAGCGCGTCAACATGGTCACGCCCGGCCTCTTCCGCCAGTTCCCCGGCCCGCAGGCGTTCGCGGACGCCGACGAGGGCACGATCGCGAAGGCGATCTTCCAGACCGGATTCCACAACCAGAAGGCGCGCTCGCTGCACGGCGCCGCCGTCGCCGTGCTCGAGCGTCACGGCGGCCGCGTGCCGCGCCGCACCGAGCAGCTCGTGCGCCTGCCCGGCGTCGGGCGCAAGACGGCCGCGGTCGTGAGCGGCAACGCGTTCGGCCGGCGCGAGGGCATCGCGGTCGACACGCACGTCGGCCGCCTCACGCGCCGCCTCGGGCTGACGGTCGAGACCGACCCGGAGAAGGTTGAGCGCGAGCTCATGGGGATCGTGCCGCGCCCGGCCTGGGTGCAGTGGTCGCACCTGCTGATCTGGCACGGCCGGGCGGTCTGCAGCTCGCGCGCACCGCGCTGCGAGGACTGCGTGCTGCTGGATCTCTGCCCCGAGGGCCAGAGCCGCGTGCCGGGACTCGCGAAGGCACGCCCCCGGCGCAGCGCGTGACAGACGCGGCACAGCGGCCGGGCCTAGCCTGGCCGCCATGGATCGACTCGACCTCGAGCTCTACGCCGACCGCCTCGCACGGCACGCCTCGCGGCTCGCAGACGAGCTCGCAGCCGCCCGCCTGCGCCTGACCTGGGCCGAGCTCGAGCGCGCGGCGCGCGCCGATCTCGGCGCTGGGCGCTCGCTGCTGCTGGAGTCGCTCGGCGTGCTCGCGCAGGCCGATGCGGGCGCCGCCGACGAGGCGCTGCTCGCGCGCCGGCGCGAGCAGCTCGAGGCGCTCGCCGCGCTGCAGGTGTACGTCGAGCGCTGCATCGAGCGGCTGTGACGCCGCGCGCCGCGCTACTTGACGGTGACGTCGAAGAGCATGCCCTTCGCGAGGTGCGAGTCGGGCGTGCCCGCGAACAGCGAGCAATAGAGGCGCAGCGGCCCGGCTGCGACGTCGGCGTCGAGCTCCGCGTCCGCGCCGGAGGCGAGCGGCACGCTCTGGATCTGCCCGTGCGCATCCACGAGCGTGAGGTCGTGGTCGTCCATGCCGCGGTTGTAGACGTGGATCCGCAGGCGCCCGGCGGCCACCTCGAGGTGGCTGCCGCGGATGCCGTACTCGAACTCGTCGACCGCGATCGACTGCGGCAGCGGGCTCACCGGCGGGGGCGGGCGATGCAGCCGGTGCCGGCGCGCGCCGGCCGGCCCTGCGACCCCTGGCGCCGCCGCGAGGGCGAGCAGCAGGAGTGCGAGCAGGGCCGGCCGATGGCGCTTCGCCGTTCCGCCCCGGAGGATCTAGCGCTCCGTTCCGGGACGACGCACTAGGCGGCCTTCGTGAGGGTCGTGCCGCCGTCGTAGCGATGGATGCCGTCGAAGGGGCCGCCCGGCAGGATCGCGTTCGGGTCGCCGCCGAGCCACTCCGAGATCAGCGCCTGGTAGACGGTGCGGAAGTCGGTCTTGACGACGAGGTCGCCGTCCTGGTTGACGTTGACGCCCGGGTGCTCGCCGGCGAGGCCGCCCTTGACGGCCGAGCCGCTGAGCATGATCGGGCCGCCGGAGCCGTGGTCGGTGCCGGCGGAGTCGGACTCCTCGAGGCGCCGCCCGAACTCCGAGAACACCATCGTGATCACGTTCTGCTCGACGCCGCGCGCCGCCAGGTCGGCCTTGAAGGCGGCCAGCGAGCGCGAGAGCGTGGAGAGCTGGGGATCCTGCCCGGCGAGCTGGTCGCCGTGCGTGTCGAAGCTGCCCCAGTCGATCGTGATCACGCGCGTGCCCATGCCGGCCGAGAGCAGCGTCGCAGCCAGCTGGAGCTTCTGCGAGAGACCGCTGTTGGGCGGGTAACCGGGGCCGGGCGCGACGTTGCTGAGCGTCGAGAGGCGGTTCGCCACGTCGACCGTCAGGCCCATCATGTTGCGCGAGCGGCCGAGCGCGGCGTTCGTCGCGCCGAACGGCACGGCGGCCAGCTTGCCGACCTCGCTGTTGACGTCGGCGGTCACGCCCGGGACGCCGAAGCCCACGTTCTGCAGGCCCTCGAGCGCGCACACGGGCGCGGTCGCGGAGCGGATCTGCTTGGAGAGGCTGGAGTCGAGCGAGACGGCCTGCAGCGGATTCACCTGCGAGCCGTAGGTGTCGAGCCAGCGCCCGAGCCAGCCGGTCTGCAGCTGCGACAGCGCACCGGCGAACCAGTAGTCGCGGCTCTCGAAGTGCGAGCGGTTGGGCGGGTTGTAGTCGGCCGCCGGGATGATCGCGAGGTCGGAGCCGACGCCGCCCGTGCCGTCGCCGTAGAGCGTGTCGAAGCCGATCACGTCGCCGTTGCGGTCGGCGCCCGTGCCCGAGACGAGCTTGTTGGAGAACGCGAGCGTGCCGCCCGTGTTGTTCATGATCGTCGTGCCGACCTTGCCACCGACGCCGTCGCCCAGCGAGCGCGCGATCGTCGGACGCAGGGTCTGGTACTTGGCGAACTCGGGGGCGCTCGTCGGGACGAAGCAGTTCAGCCCGTCGTTGCCGCCGTTCAGGTAGATCACGACGATGCTCTTCTGCATCGGCTCGGCCGCCTGGGCGACTGCGGCCTCCCAGACCTCCTCGAAGGACAGCTGCGTGGCGCCGTAGACGGCCGCGAAGCCGAGCACGCCGTTGCGCAGCAGCTTGCGGCGCGTGACGCCGTCGCTGCCCGGGCGTCCGTCCTGCCAGCCCGAGAGCGCGTCCGCCGGGATCGGCAGCAGCGAATCGGGGCGCAGGTCGGAGACGGCGCTGTCCGAGCGCGCGCAGTCGGCGCACTTGAGCGCCTGGATCTCGCTCTGGATCGTCATTTCACATCACCTGTGCGTCTGGGCCCGCGAGCATGAGCGTGCGCAGCATGACCTGGCGGGCGATGCGGTCCTTGCTGGCCTTGGCCGAGGCGCGCGTCGAGTAGTCCTGGATCGCGGCGCGCGTTCCCACGGACATCCAGGGCGAGCCGATCGCGCCGTACGCACGGTCGAACGCCGCTCCGGGCGTCTCGCTCGGGATGTCGATGACCTTCGCCGGCGAGCCGTTCGGCGCGTTGGCGATGGCGTCGGCGACGAAGCCGAAGCGAGCGAGTGCGGTGTTCGTGTTGAGCCACGAGAGGCCGCCCTCCCAGCCCGCCACCGTGGGCGGGAAGTAGGGGAGCTGGCCCATCGAGTCGAGATAGGTGGCCGGCCCGGCGGAGCTGATGCCGAGGCCGAGGGCGCGCAGCGTGCCGCCGACGAAGACGACGGGCGGCTTGATCATGTTGGGCTCGTCGATCGACTCGAAGAGCTGCGGGTTCGTGAGGATGCTGCGCACGAGCGGCTTGAGCTTGCGGCCGCTCGCGGTGTAGTCGGCAGCGAGCTGCGTCAGCGTCGCCGTGGGCGGCGGCGTCGGCATGAACTCGCTCCAGAGCTTGTCGACGATGTACGGCGCATGGCCGTCCTGGCTCAGGACGAGGTCGAGCGCGGTGTCGGTGTTGTAGTTGCCGAGCGTGCCGAAGAGCGACTTCGGCCCGTTGAACCAGCGGCTCGAGTCGAAGCTCGCCGTGACGTTGTCCGGGTCCTTGTCGTTGATCAGCCAGCCGGTGAGCGACTTCGCGAGCTGCGCGACGTCGTTCTCGCTGTAGTTCTTCGCGCCCGTGATGACGTGCGTGACGCCCAGCGTGAAGAGCTCCATGAGCTCGCGCCCGTAGTTCTCGTTGGGGCCGCCCTTGACGTTCGACTCGCCGTTCAGGTAGCGCAGCATCGAGGGGTCCTTCGACACCTGGTTCGCCATCGTGCTGAACGAGACGTCGGGGTTCGCGGCCATGTCGCCGTAGGTGCGCAGGAGCGCGTTCTGGGTCTCCATCAGCTGCGTCGGCGAGACCGCGGCGCGCGAGTTGGCCCAGTGGCGGTGCCAGAAGAACGTCATGCGCTCGACGAGCGGGTTCGGTGCGCGGACCATGCGGTCGACCCATGCGAGCACGAGATCCGTGTCGTTGCCGTTCGGGTCGAGCGGCTTGCCGTCGACGTTCGGATCGGGGCCGGCGAGCGCGCCCTGGGGCGTGTTCAGCAGCGAGTCGACGGCGTCGTCCAGGGACTTGCCGGTCCAGGCTGCGCGATCGGCCGCGCCGGGCCCGAAGCCGGCGCGCCAGAAGAGGCGGTCGACCATGGCCTGCGACATCGCGGTCGGCGTGAAGGTGGTGGTGCTCCCGGGCGGGACGTGCAGCCGGTGGCGGCGCGTCTTGACGGTCTGCGCCGTACGCCCCTTGTGGGGCTTGTTCTTCGTCTGCGTCATCGGCTCTTCCCCCTGGACGAGGCCTGGCTGGCTGCGGATGCCATGGACGTCACGGAACGAGCCCGGCCGTGCTGCGGCCGGCTCGCGGAGCTACTTGCAGGAGCCACGGACGAAAGCCTTGAAGGCGGCCGCGGCCGCGCCCGTGCGGGGCACGCGGAAGTCGCCGGTTGCGTCCTTGACGTCGTACCAGACCACGCCCTTGAGCTTCGGCATGGTCTTGCCGAGCTGCCCGAGCGCGCCGATCCAGGCGCCCTCGTCGCCGCCGCGGGCGGTGGAGCCCGTCTCGGAGATCCAGAACGGCTTCTTGGCGAGCTTCTGGATCGTGCTGTAGGCAGGCACGAAGAGATCTGCCGGCGCCGTCCAGGTGAGGCCCTGCGCCGTGCCGAAGTTGTAGGCGTCGGCACCCACGAGGTCGACCTGCTTGCCGCCCGGGAAGTACACCGAGAGCGCGTTCTGCTTCGTGTCCGGCACGCTGCGCGCGTACACGCTCCACATCAGCTTGACCTTGGAGCCCGCCGCCTTCACGAGCACGCTGCGCACGTGCTTCCAGGCGCGCACGTAGTCGCCCGGGCGGTTGCCGTTGGCCGTCCCCGACCAGGCGTACCAGGGCGTGTTCGGATCGGGCATCGGGCGCACGGTCGCGCCGTGCGGCAGCGCCTTGATCTGCGCGCCGAGCAGGCGCAGCTCGGGATCGAACTTGCCGAGCGCGATGGCGCTGAGGCGGTAGCCGGGCGCCTTCGGGCTGTCGGCGCCCTTGTCGGGCAGCCAGCTGATCAGCAGGCGGACGTTGCCCTTCTGCGCGAGCTTGACGAGCTTCGGGTCGAGCGCGCGGCCGACCGTCAGGTAGGTGGACACCGTCTTGACGTTCTTGCCGGCGCTCTTCTGCAGCGACGGCAGCGTCTTCGACGGCTGATCCTGGTAGACGCCCACGTTGACGCAGGCGATCGCCGGCGCAGCGCCGACGACGAGCGCGCCGAGGGCCAGGCAGAGCGAACGGGTCGTGCGGTTCACTTCTTCACCTCCAGGGTGAGCGTGCTCTTGGATCGCGCCTTCCCGACAGGCGCGCTGCCCGTCACGGTCACGGTGAACGTCCCGCTCTTGCGGAGCTGCTTGGGGATCGTGAGCGTCACGCTGACGTTACGGCGGACGACGCCGAGCGGCTTGTCGGCGGTCGCGAGCGCCTTGCCCTTGCGCGAGAGGACGACGTGCGCGACGCCCATCCCGTCGCTCAGGAAGCGCACCGGGAAGCTCCACTTCTTGCGCTTCAGCGCCGAGATCTTCTTCTTCAGCTTCTGCACGCCGAGCGTCACCTGCGGCGCGTCCGTGCAGGCCTGGTCGGCCGACGGCGCCGTCTGCACGGTGACGGGGCCGATCACGTCGGTCTGCCAGCCGACGCCGGCGTCGAATGCCGACAGCGTGTAGGCGGCGGCGATGCAGGGTGCGACCTTGGGCAGCGTGATCGTCGTCGCCTTGCTCGTCAGCAGCGCCTTCGCCTCGCCGCCCGGCAGCGTCTGGAAGACGCGGTA
>DASXXY010000137.1:0-6361 GCA_036502805.1 Gaiellales bacterium
GGCGCCGGTCGCCACGGCGCCGGTCTCCATCCCGGTCACGGTGAGGGCCGCCGCGACCCGCCCGGTGCTCCGCGCCCGCCCGAAGGTCGGCGGCACGCCGCGCGCCGGCCGCATCCTCGTCTGCAGCCGAGGCACCTGGAACGGCAGCCCGACGCGCTATGCCTTCACGTGGCGGCGCGACGGCAAGGTCGTCGGCCACGGCGCGAGCCACGTCCTGCGCGCGGCCGACCGCGGGCACCTCATCCGTTGCGACGTCACGGCCGGCAACGCGAAGGGCAGCGTGACCGTCGCGAGCGCCTCCGTGCGCGTCGCTCGCTAGCGACAGCCGCTACGCGAGCGCGGGGGAGACGCGCGGTCGGCGCGCCGGTCGGTGGATCTCGAATGCGACCGGCCGGCGGACGCCACGTGAGCGTGGCCTTCGCGACGATCGTGGGTCGGCCGGGGGTCGCCCCGGACGGCGCGTTGCAGGGAACCCGGCGTCTGCCCGCACGGTTTCGCGGCCGTGCGGGCGGGAACGATCGCCGATGGCCGTGCCCGCCCGATCCCCGTCAGAGGAGGACGTCCCGCGAGCCGTTCCCGCTCCGGGTGCGGTGTTCTTCGACCTCGACCGCACGCTCATCCGGCGCTCGTCGATGCTCGCGCTGGCGCCCACGCTCAAGCGGCACGGGCTGATCGGCTGGCGCTCGCTGGCGCGCGCGAGCGTGTGGCACGCTGTCTACCTCGTCCGCGGCGTCAGCTCGCGCGAGCTCTCGAGCGTGGCCGAGCAGACGTTCCGGCTGATGCGCGGCTGGCCGGTCGCCGAGCTCCAGGCGCTGATCGAGGAGCAGATCGAGCCGCTCGCGGCGCTCGCCTTCCCGGACGCGATCACGCGCATGCGGGCCCATCAGGCGCGCGGCGAGCGCGCGATCGTCGTCTCGTCGTCCCTCGTCGACCTCGTCGAGCCGCTCGCGTTGCGGCTCGGCCTCGACGGCGCGATCGCATCGCGCGCCGAGAAGCGCGACGGTCGCTTCACGGGGCGCATCGAGACGTTCCTCCACGGTCCTGCGAAGGCCGACGCCGTGCGCGCGTATGCGGCCGAGCACGCGATCGATCTCGCGGACGCGAGCGCCTACACCGATTCGCGTTCCGACATCGAGCTGCTGCAGGCCGTCGGGCATCCGTTCGCCGTCAACCCGGATCGCGCGCTCAAGCGGGCCGCCGTGGCGGAGCAGTGGCCCGTGCTGCGCTTCGCCTCCAGCAAGCTCACCCTCGCGGAGGCGGAGGCGGCGTTGCTGCTCGATCGCGAGCCGCGACCCGACTGACGGTCAGGAGCGTCGGCACTCAGGCCGGCTCGTCGATGAGGTCGAGCGCGGCGCCGATGATCGTCTCGGCGTCGATGCCGAAGTGGGCGTAGAGGTCGGGCACGTCGCCGGACTGCCCGAAGTCGCTCACGCCGAGGCTCGCGATCGGCGCTCGGCGGATCGCCGAGAGGAACGAGAGCGTGTGTGGATGGCCGTCGAGCACGGCCACGATCGGTGCGCGCCGGGCTGCCGGGAAGAGCACGTCCAGGATCGCCGCGTCGCCCTCGAGCAGCCCCTGGCGCGCCTGCAGCGCGCGGAAGACGAGGTCGGCCGAGGTCAGGCAGACGACGTCGACGGCAGTGCCGGCCTCGGCCAGCGTGGCCGCGGCGGCGAGCACCTCCGGCAGCACCGCGCCCATGCCGACGAGCGTGACGTCCGGGGGCGTGTCTGCCGTGCGGACGACGTAGCCGCCGGCGAGCACGTGCGCCCGCCGCCGCTCCCGCTCGTCGCCGCCGGCCGGCGTGCCGGCGAGCTCCTGCGCGAGCGGACGCGTACTCAGCCGGAAGTAGGCCGACGTGCCGTCGCTGCGGCCGAGGCTGCCGAGCGCGGCCAGCAGCGTCCACTCGAGATCCTGGCCGAACGCCGGCTCCCAGGCCACGCAGCGCGGCTGCTCGAGCCCGACCGACGGCGTGATGATCGACTGATGCGCGCCGCCCTCGGGCGCGAGCGTGACGCCGGAGGGCGTGCCGACGAGGATCGACTGTCCGCCGGCGTAGATGCCGAACGACCACGGCTCGAGCGCGCGGTTCACGAACGGGTCGTAGAGCGCGCCGATCGGCAGCAGCGGCAGGCCCGCGCGCGACCAGGTCGCGCCGAGCTCGCCGAGCAGGCCGACGAGGTTGCCCTCGGCGATCCCGAGCTCGATGTGCTGGCCGTGCGACGACTCGCGCCAGCGCATCAGCGTCTGCGGGTCGTCGGCGAACCAGTCCACGCGCTCGCCCATGTTCCAGACGCCGACGTGGTTGATCCAGCCGCCGAGGTTGGTCGACGACGCGACGTCGGGCGAGACGGTCACGACGTGCTTCGCGAGCGCCGGGTCGGCGCGCTCGAGGTCGACGAAGAAGCGCCCGAAGGCCTGCTGGGTCGAGGCCGTGCTCGTGTGCACGCGGCCGAGGTCGCGCGGGACGGCGAGCGGGCGCACGCTCGCGAGCGGCGGGCGGCGCAGCCGCTCGGCCGCCGCGCCGCAGAGCTCCGCCTCTGGCGTCCCGCTGGCGAACGGCGCCCAGGGATCGGCGGTGTCGGCGCCGAGATCGCGCGCGAGCTGCGCCCACTGCTCGTCGCTGAGCAGCGCCGAGTGATTCGCCGGATGGCCCTGCGTCGGCAGCCCGCGGGCCTTGATGGTGTACGCGAAGATCACGGCCGGGCGGTCGCGCGTCTGATCGGCGAGGCGGAAGGCGTCGAGCAGATCGGCCAGGTCGTGGCCGCCGAGATCGCACACGGCCGCCAGCACCTCGGCGTCGTCGAGCTCGCCGACGAGGCCGCGCACGGCGCTGCGCAGGCGGCCGTCGCCGGGCAGGCGCTCGCGCAGCTCGGCGGCCGGGCTGCGCAGGATGCGCTGGTACTCCTCGTTGCTCATCGAGTCGATGCGCTCGCGCAACGCCTCGCCGCCCGGGCGCTCGAAGAGCGCGCGCAGCCGGCGGCCGTACTTGACCGTGATCGTCTCCCAGCCGGCCGCCTCGAACATGCCGCGCATGCGTCCCGCAGCCATGTCCGGCACGACGCGGTCGAGCGACTGGCGGTTGAGGTCGACGATCCACAGCACCTCGCCGAGGCGCGCGACCATCGGGTCGACGAGCGCCTCCCAGATCGCGCCCTCGTCGAGCTCGGCGTCGCCGACGAGCGCGACGTGGCGGCCGCCGACGGGGACGTCGAAGTGCCCGGCGACGTAGCGCTGCGAGATCGCGCTCCAGAGCGTCGCCGTCGCGCCGATGCCGACGGAGCCGGTCGAGAAGTCGACGACGCCGGGATCCTTGGCGCGGCTCGGGTAGCTCTGCAGGCCGCCGAACTCGCGCAGCGTCGTCAGGTGCGAGCGGTCGAGCGTGCCGAGCAGGTAGTTGATCGCGTGCAGCACCGGGGCGGCGTGCGGCTTCACGGACACCCGGTCGGGCGCGCGCAGGTGCTCGAAGTAGAGCGCCGTCATGATCCCGACGAGCGATGCCGACGACGCCTCGTGACCGCCGACCTTGACGCCGGAGGAGGTCGTGCGCACGCGGTTCGCGTGGTGCACCATGCTCGTCGCGAGCCAGAGCACGCGCCGCTGCACGGCCTCCAGCGTCGCGAGCGACGCTGGTGGCCGGTCTGGCGGGGCGGCGACGTCGGGCAGCGGCATGGGCGCAATTCAACGCGAAACCCTGCACCAGGGCGCGAGATCTCCTCGTCAGCGGCGTTGCGCGCAAGAATCGAACGCGCTGGACGGTCTTCGCTACGGTTCTTGCGTGTCGATACCTCCCAGCGAGCGCGAGCTCGACGCCACCGACCACGAGATCATCGCCCTGCTGTGCGAGGACGCGCGGCGCCCGCTCGCCGACATCGCGACGCGCGTGCACCTCTCGTCCCCGGCGGTCAAGCGCCGGCTCGACCGCCTCGAGCGCCTCGAGGTGATCCTCGGCTACACGGCGCGCCTCGACCACGCGAAGCTCGGCAGGCCGCTGGAGGCGTTCACCGAGCTGCGCTTCGCGGGCACGACGCCGGTCGACGAGATCGCCGGCATCGCCGAGAGCATCCCCGAGGTGCAGGCGGTGTTCACGACGGCGGGCGATCCCGACGCGCTCGTGTGGATCCGCGTCAAGGACGTCGCCGACCTCAAGCGCGTGGTCGACGACCTGCGCCGCAGCGGCCGCGTCACGGGGACGAAGACGCTGATGGTGCTCGGCACCTCGGCGCGCGTCGCGCCACCGATCTAGTACTCGAGCGAGAGCGTCACCGAGCCGGCCGGATCGGCCTTGAACGTGCCCGTCCCCGAGGCGTCCCTGAGCTCGTCCGTGCCGGAGACGACACGCAGCTCCGCGTCGGCGGAGCCGTCCGCGAACGTTCCGACGTGCTGCACGACGAGACTGCCGCGCTTGCCGCCGAACGT
The DNA here is from genome assembly GCA_036502805.1 of Gaiellales bacterium. GTDB lineage: Bacteria > Actinomycetota > Thermoleophilia > Gaiellales > JALYLC01 > JALYLC01. The sequence continues at coordinate 4,417 of DASXXY010000137.1, forward strand.
GCCCCGGATGCGCTCGAGGCCGATGAAGGCTGCGCTCTTGTCGGGCGCGTAGGCCATCAGCCACTTGGTCGTGGAGGATCCCTCGATGTCGCCGCTGTAGGTCTTGCCGACGAGCGCCTCGGTCAGCTTGGCGACGCCGGTGCTCTCGTCGAACGGCGTCTCGTCCCAGGCTGCGATCTCGAACGTGGCGGTGAGCTTCTCGGACATGGTCGACCTCCGTCGATCGTCTATGTGTGACTGGATCATACAAATGACCGGGACGGGTAGCGTGCCGGTGTGAGCGAGGCAGCCGATGCGCGTCGCGCGAATCTGCTCGGTGCGGCGGCCACGGGGCTGAGCGATGCGATGGCCGGCTCGATGGCGGCCGCCGGTGGGCTCGACGAGGCCGCGTCCGCGGCGCTCGTGGCGCTGCTCGACTTCACCCCGCATGGATCGGTTCGCGCGCTGTCGAGGGTCGTCGGCCTGACGCATTCGGGAGCCGTGCGGCTCGTCGACCGCCTCGTCGACGGCGCCTACGTCGAGCGCCGGCCGGGCGCGGATGCGCGCTCCCTGACGCTCACGCTCACCGCTGCCGGCCGGGAGCTGGCCGAGCGGATCCGCGCGGTGCGCGGGCACGCGCTGGCGGATGCCGTCGCGAGCCTCTCCGCGGGGCAGCGAGCCGTGCTCGGCGAGATCTGCGAGCAGCTCGTGGGCGATCTGACCCGCCGGCGCCTCGCGCAACGGGAGCGTGGGGAGGATCCGGCCGGTGGAGCGCTGTGCCGCTACTGCGACTTCGCGGCGTGCGGTCGTCCGCAGGGGCTGTGTCCGGCGCAGCTCGCGGCGGCGGCGCTGCGCCGGCAGCGCCCGGACGGCGATCCGAGCGCGTGACGGCGCGCGCGCCGGTCTCGCTCGTCGTGGGGCCGCGGAGACCGCGGCAGGAGCCGTCACGCGACGACCCGCCTCGCGGCCACCATTCGAGCGAATGACCGTCACCCGTCCGGAGGGTGTGGAAACTCTCGCCGACTACCGCTATAGGTAAGGAGCGAGGAGGTTCGGGACATGAGCTTATTGCGCAAGCGGAACAACGCCAAGGATCAGATCGACGAGCAGCAGGAGGAGCTGGCGCTGCGGCAGCGCGCGCTCGCCCTCGTGGACACGCGCGGGGTCGTCGTGAATCGCGCCGAGGCCGAGCTCAACGCGGCGATCGCGGCAGTCCGCTCGTACGCGACGCCCGAGCGCGAGCGGCGGGTCGAGGAGGCCACGCGGGCCCTCGAGGCCGCCAAGCGCGAGTTGCGCGACGCCGCCGAGGTGCGCGCCACGTCGTAGGCGCGCGCTTCCGTCGTCGCCGTTCGGCTCGGCGGGCGTCCGGCGCGACCTGCTCGGTCGCGCGCTGCGGGGTCGGTGCCCACGTGTCACGCCCGGCGCTGCGGCGACGTGCCGCTCACGGCCCGTCGCCGCCCTGCGGCGGATGCGTCCCCTGCGCATCCGGATCCGCGTACTCGTCGGGATCGGGGTGATCGCCCTCGGGTCCGGCGTCGGTGTCCTCCGGCAGCACCTGTCCGGCGCGCCCGTGCTCGGCCCCCGTGACCGCCGGGTCATCCGTTCCGGTCGAACGGCCGGGGCCCGACGGGCCGGGTGTCTCGTGCGGGTTCTCTGCCATGCGCGACGATGCCCGCTTGCCGGCATTACCAAGCGCGTCGAGCGTTTCCGGTTCACGGCCACCGGGGACCCCGCGCCATGGATGCAGGTCTGGCATGAGCGACGCCCCGCCGAGGCCGGCCGCCGTGCCTCCGCCGCCGCCGGTCGAGAGCCGCTCGGCGCTCTCGCTCCACGCGCTCCTCACGATCGCCGTGCTCGCCGTGATCGTCGCGCTGCTGCTCGCGAACACGCGCACGGTCGAGGTCAGCTGGGTCTTCGGATCGACGCGCCAGCCGCTCGTCTGGATCGTGCTCGTGACGGCGATCCT
>DASXXY010000138.1:0-7381 GCA_036502805.1 Gaiellales bacterium
GCGCTCGAGCTCGGCCAGCGCGGCCTCGGCCGTCATCACGGGCTGGTAGGTGTGCCCACGGGTCATGGCCTCGTAGGCGTCGGCCACGTGCAGGATCCGCGACTCGAGCGGGATCGCCTCGCCCGCGAAACCGTCGGGATAGCCCTCGCCGTCGACGCGCTCGTGATGGTGGCGCACCCAGGTCGCGATCTCGCCGAAGCCGCAGCGCGCGAGGATGCGCGCACCGCGCTCGGCGTGCGCTGCGACCTCGTCCCACTCGGCGTCGGTCGGCGGCGCGTCCTTGGCGAAGATCTGGTCGTCGACGTCGAGGTAGCCGACGTCGTGCAGGAGCCCCGCCGTGCGGATCTGCACGACGTGCTCGCGCGGCAGTCCGAGCAGCTCGGCGATCGAGCCCGCGAGCTCCGAGACGGTGCCGCTGTGGTCGTAGCCGTCGCCGTCCTTGGCATCGACCGCGGCTGCCAGCGACGCGGCCAGCACGTCCTGGCGGCGCCCCCCGCCGATCGTCGGGAGCGACGCGAGCTCGAGCTCGGGCGAGTGCACGCGGATCTGCGACGTCATGCGCTTGGCCGCGAGCAGCGCGGTGTCGGCGCGGCGCACGAGGTCGCCGGTGTCGGTCCGCTGCTCGCCGACGGCGACGCCGACGGCCACGCTCGGGCCGTCGCCGCCGTGCTGGACGCGCATCGCGTCCTGCACGCGGTGGGCGAAGCGGTGCCCGGCGTCGGCGCCGAGGCCGGCCAGGATGGCCGCGAACTCGTCGCCGCCGAGGCGGTAGCCGAGCGCGCCCGGGTCGGCCGAGCGCAGCGCGGCGGAGACGGCGCGGATGCGCTCGTCGCCGACGGCATGGCCCAGCCGCTCGTTCGTGTGCTTGAGGTCGTCGAGGTCGAGCATGACGAGGCAGACGCGGTTCTTGGCGAGCGCCCTCGCGAGATCCTCGTCGAACGTGCGGCGGTTGCGCAGGCCCGTCAGCGGATCCGTCGTCGCGGCCTTCTCGAGGTGGGCGAGCTGCGCGTCGGCGCCGGCGCGGACGCGGCGGCGGATGACGCGCAGCAGCGCGAACAGCGCGGCCAGCAGTCCGATGCCGATGAAGAACGCCGCGAGCGTCAGCGTCCAGGCGTTGCGCTGCGTCGAGCGCAGCGTCGCGAGCCCGCCGACGGCCTGGCTCCGCTCCGTCGCGTTGATCAGCCTGAGCGTCGTCGAGAGGCGCGTGGCGGCCGCTCCCTGGGTTCGCGTCGCGGCCTTTCCGGCCGGCAGCGCGAGCGCGCGCTGCTCGGCGAGCGCGGCGCTGCGGGCGGCCGTCACGAGCAACGTGGCCGAGAGCGGCGCGAGTCGCGCGATCGTGCGGGCGGTCGCGCGGCGGCGGGCGACGAGCGACCGCGCGGTGCCGAGATCGTTCGTGCTCACCTGCGCGGCCTGCACGGCGCGCACGTGCGTCGTCGTGACGTCGATCTGGTGGCGGCTCGTCTGCTGCGCCCAGATCGAGATTCCCGTGACGGTGGCGAGGAGCCCGATGGCGGCGATCACGACGGCGCGCTCCAGGCGGTCGCGACCGCTCCAGGTGATGACGCGGTCCAGGGTCACTGCTGGAGTCATCGGCCCGGCGCACGCAGGCCTGGGGGTGATCCGCGTCCCTCGATCGAGTGACATTGACCCTCAAGTCCGGCATGCCTCCTGCCGAAAACCGCAGTGTGCGAAACGCTCACCTCACCCGTATCGGCCTGCTCGCCGCCCTCGCCGGGCTCGCCGTCCCCGTGACCGCCGAGGCCGCCTGCAGTTCGGCCGTCACGCGCGCCTCCTCGGTCGCCGGCGTGCCCTCCGACTACCTCGCGCTGTACCAGCGCTGGGGCGCCGCCTACAAGGTGCCGTGGCAGCTCCTGGCAGCCGTCGGCTCGGTCGAGTCGCGCCACGGCCGCGATCCGGGCGCCTACGTGCCGCACACGCACGGGGTGCTCGGCCCGATGCAGTTCCAGGCCGGCTCCAACAAGGCCGCGAAGCGCGTCGACGCCGCCGGCGACCAGGGCTTCGGCGGCACCTGGGGGATCTATCGCAAGGCCTCGGGCCACCCGCCGTATCGCATGGACGACCCGGACGACGAGATCGCGGCCGCGGCCGAGAAGATCGCCTACGACGCCGGCAGCAACCACCTCTGGCCGCGTGCGCTGTGGCGCTACAACGCGCTCCACTCGTACCGCAAGACGGTGCTCCGCCGCGCGGCGCACTTCGGCATGAGCTCGGCCTGCGGCCTGCTCAGGCAGTCCGAGCAGGCCTCGCTCGCGGCGCCCGTCGCGGCGGGCGCCGGCGTGTCGTCGTCGCCCGCGGCCCCCGCGCCCCCGACGCTCGGCGACGCGCTCGCGGCCACGCCGCAGAGCGTGCTCGGCACGGATGCGATCGCCTTCGCGCCGGCCGCCGCCGACGACATCTCGCACGGCGTGGCCGACCATCGCCTGCTCGCGCTGCTGGCCTGGATCGCGCAGCGCCACCACGTCGTCGTCACGATCATCCGCACCGGCCACGCCAAGTTCGTCGGCGGCACGCACAAGATCTCGAACCACTGGTACGGCCGCGCGGCCACGATCAGCGAGGTCGACGGCGAGGCCGTGACGAAGGGCTCCCACGCCGCGGCGGTGCTGTGGGGCGAGCTGCAGACGGCGCCCGCCGCCATCCGCCCGGCCGAGATCGGCGCTCCGTGGGCGAGCAAGGCGGATCCGCGCGTGTTCACGGGCCCGGACGAGAAGGCGACCATCCACGTCGGCTTCGATGCCGTCGGCGCGACGTCCTGACGGCAGCGCGGGCGGGGGCCCGCACGCCCCCGCTCAGGTGACCTTGACCGTGCCCTTCATGCCCTTCGCGGCGTGACCCTTGATGGCGCAGTAGAACTCGTACTTCCCGGCCGCCGGGAACGTGATCGAGAACGACGCGGTCTTCCCCGGCGCGACGGCGTGCTTGTTGTGCACACCGACGTCGTCGATCTTCTTGCCGTCGAAGAGCAGGTCGTGCGGGTACTTGCCGGTGTTCGCGAGGGTGATCGTGTACTTCACCCCGTGCTTCAGCGTCTTCGGCATGCCGCTGATCGAGAACTCCTTCTCGCTCACCTTGATCGGGCTCGCCGCCGAGGCGGCCGCCGGCACGAGGAGGGCGGCGGTGAGGGCGGCGACTGCTGTCAGGTGGGATGGGCGCACGGCGACTCCTTGAGAGGGTGACGCCCCCACTACGCCGGCGCGGCGCCAGCGGTTCGCTCGAGCCGGCAGACGGCCGCCGCGGCGAGCAGGTTCGGGCGCAGCGACACGAGGCCGCCGGTCGGGCCGCGGTCGCTGCCGAGCAGCACGCGCTCGCGCACGCGCAGGTGCAGCGAGTCCGTCAGCGCCGCGAAGTCCGCGAGCGTGCACATGTGGATGTTGGGCGTGTCGTCCCACGCCTGCGGCAGCGTGGGGGAGCTCGGCATGCGCCCCTGCAGCGCGAGCGCGCTGCGCAGCCGCCAGTGCCCGAAGTTCGGGAACGAGACGACGCCCACCGGCGCGACGCGCATCATCCCGGCGAGCACGGCGGACGGGCGGCGCGTCGTCTGCAGCGTCCACGACAGCAGCACGACGTCGAACGCGCCGTCCGTGAAGTCACGCAGCGCGTCCTCGATGTCGCCCTCGCTGACGGGGACGCCGGCCGCGATGCACGCGAGCACGTCGTCGCCGTCGATCTCGATGCCGTGCCCGTCGCAGCCGCGCTCGGCGATCAGGTGGGCGAGCAGCGCGCCGTCGCCGCAGCCGAGGTCGAGCACGCGCGAGCCGACGGGCACCATGCCGGCCACGACCTCGAGGTCGGGCCTCACGACGCTCCACCGGGCTGCTGGCGCGCGACGAACGCGGCGACCGTGCGGTGGTACTCCGGCACGGGCAGCAGGAACGAGTCGTGGCCGTGCGACGACTCGATCTCGCGGAACGTGACGGGCACGCGCGCGGCGATCAGCATGCGCTCGATCTCGCGCGAGTGCTGGGTCGGGAAGCGCCAGTCGGTGTCGAACGAGAGCACCAGGAAGCGCGTGCGGCTGCCGCGCAGCTGCTCGATCGCGGCCGCGGCGTCGCCGAGCGGGTCGAAGTAGTCCATGACGCGCGTGAGGTAGAGATAGCTGTTGGCGTCGAAGCGGTTGACGAAGCTCTCGCCCTGGTACTCGAGGTAGCTCTCGACGGCGAAGTCGATGCCGAAGCCGCGCAGGGGCTCGCCGTCGTGCTGCAGGCGGCGCCCGAACTTCGCGCGCATCGACTCCTCGGAGAGATACGTGATGTGCGCGATGCGGCGGGCCAGCGAGAGCCCGCGGTCGGGCCGCACGCCGTGCTCGTAGTAGTCGCCGCCGTGGAAGTTCTCGTCCTCCATGATGGCCGCGCGCGCGACCGCGCTGAAGGCGATGTTCTGGGCGGTCAGCCGTGCGCTGGCGCAGATCACGAGGCCCGAGCCGAGCTCGTCGGGATGGTCGAGCGCCCACTGCAGCACCTGCATGCCGCCGACCGAGCCGCCGATCGCGGCGAGCGGCCGCTCGACGCCGAGCTGCGCGAGCAGGCGGCGGTGAACCGTCACGAGGTCGCGCACGGTGCAGAGCGGGAAGCGCAGGCCGTAGGGCCTGCCCGTGCGCGGATCGACCGACGACGGCCCCGTCGTTCCCTGGCAGCCGCCGAGCAGGTTCGCGCAGACGACGAACAGCCGGTCGGTGTCGAGCGGCTTGCCGGGGCCGATGAGGTTGTCCCACCAGCCCCGGCGCGCGGGATCGCCGTGGTGCCCGGCGGCGTGCGCATCGCCCGTCAGCGCGTGGCAGACGTAGACGCAGTTGGCCGCGTCCGCGTCGAGCTCGCCGTAGGTCTCGTAGGCGACCGCGACGTGCTCGAGCTGCTCACCGGACTCGAGCACGAGCGGGTCGTGCTCGTCCCAGAGCACGACCCGCTGCGTCTCGACCAGCCCGAGCGAGCGCTCCACGCCCCCCGGCACCTCGGCCATCAGGCCGTGACCGGAACCCGGGCGCGCGTGAGCGCCTGCTCGAGGTCGGCCACGATGTCGTCGATGTGCTCGATGCCGACCGAGAGGCGGACGGTGTCCTGCGTCACGCCGGAGGCGGCGAGCTCCTCGTCGTTGAGCTGCGAGTGCGTCGTCGTGGCGTTGTGGATCGCGAGGGACTTGGCGTCGCCGATGTTCGCGAGGTGGCTGAACAGCTCGAGGCCGTCGATGAACGTCTCGCCGGCCTCGCGGCCGCCCGTGATGCCGAACGTGACGAGGCCCGAGAAGCCGCCCGTGAGCTGCTGCTTGGCGAGCTCGTGGTAGGGCGAGCTCGCGAGGCCCGGGTAGTTGACCCACTCGACGGCGGCGTGCCCCTCGAGGTGCTTCGCGACGGCGAGCGCATTGGCCGAGTGCCGCTCCATGCGCAGCGGCAGCGTCTCGATGCCCTGCAGGAAGAGGAACGCGTTGAACGGCGAGAGCGCCGCGCCCGTGTTGCGCAGAAGCACGGTGCGCACGCGGCCGATGTAGGCCGCCGGCCCGAGGGCGTCGCTCCAGACCACGCCGTGGTAGGACGGGTCGGGAGTCGTGAGGCCGGGGAAGCGGTCGGCGTGCGCCGTCCAGTCGAACTTCCCGGAGTCGACGACGACGCCGCCGATCGAGGTGCCGTGGCCGCCGATGTACTTCGTGGCGGAGTGCACGGCGACGTCGACGCCGTGGTCGAAGACGCGGCAGTGGATCGGCGTCGCGACCGTGTTGTCGACGATCAGCGGCAGGCCGGCGGCGTGCGCCGCGTCCGACCACTTGCGCAGGTCGACGATGTTGAGCTTCGGGTTGCCGATCGTCTCGGCGAAGACCGCGCGCGTGTTGCCGTCGGCGAGGCGCGCGACCGCGTCCGGGTCGTCCGGGTCGGCGAAGCGCACCTCGATGCCGAACTGCGGCAGCGTGTGGGCGAAGAGGTTGTACGTGCCGCCGTAGAGCGTCGAGACGGAGATGATGTTGTCGCCGCTGCGGCAGATGTTGAGGATCGAGTACGTCACGGCGGCCTGGCCGGAGGCCGTGGCGCAGGCTGCGATGCCGCCCTCGAGCGCCGCGACGCGCTGCTCGAAGACGTCCCAGGTCGGGTTCATGATCCGGGTGTAGATGTTGCCCGGCACCTTGAGCGCGAACAGGTCCGCGGCGTGCTGGGTGTCGTCGAACTCGTACGCCACCGTCTGGTAGATCGGCACGGCGCGCGCGTTCGTGGTCGGGTCGGGCGACTGGCCTGCATGCAGGGCGATGGTCTCTGCCCGCTGTTCGCTCATCTCGAGCTTCCTCTCGTTTCGCGTCCCGGGAACGAAAAAGGCCCCCCGTTTTCCCGGAGGGCCTTCGGCGTCGCGGAGCGTTCCACGAACCGGCAGTCATCTTCCGCTCCGCGCACCCGGGACGGAGACGCTCGGCGCTGGATGGAGCACCTGACGGGCCAAGGCCCCGGTTGCTGCGGTGTCGTCGGGCCAGTTCCCTCGACCGCTCGGGATGACGATGCGAGCAGGAGCCTAGCACGGCACGGGCGAGCGGCCGTCAGGGGCAGATACCGGCAGATTCCGGGCGGCTGGCGGCCGATCTTGACCGCATCTTGATGCCTGGAGACCCAACCTTAACCCGTCCTGAACCCCGCTCTCGGCAGACTGGGAGAGCAGCTTGACGATTTCGCGTTCACGTTAGAGACGAGCGGTTCCGGGGAATAGCAACGCCCGGAGCTGCGTTCTTCTACACGGGTGACCGTGAAGGGCGATTCGCTCCTTGCGGTACCGGGCTTAGTACTACTGAAACGGCGTACACCGCCGAGGAGTTGAGAGACACCGTGATCGCCACTGAGAACACCGCACTTGCGCCCGAGCTGGAGGGTCTTGTCGAGCGTGGGCTCGAGCGCGGCTACGTGACGCTGGTCGAGGTCAACGAGGCGCTCGCAGAGGCCGGCGACGAGGCCATGCCCGTCGAGGAGGCCACTCGCGAACTCGACGGCATGGGCATTGAGATCCGCGACGAGGACAACGCCGAGCAGCGCGGCCCCGTCGTGCTGCCCGTCGCCGACGGGCCGACCGACTCGCTCGAGCGCTTCCTGTCCGAGATCGGGCGCTACCCGCTGCTGACCAAGGTCGAGGAGATCCAGCTCGCCAAGCGCGTCGAGGCCGGCGACATGCTCGCCAAGCGCCGCATGGTCGAGTCGAACCTGCGCCTGGTCGTCTCGATCGCGAAGAACTATCGCGGTCAGGGCCTGGGCTTCCTCGACCTGATCCAGGAGGGCATCCTCGGGCTGATCCGCGCGGTCGAGAAGTTCGACTGGCGCCGCGACCTCAAGTTCTCCACCTACGCGACGTGGTGGATCCGCCAGGCCGTGGCCCGCGCGCTCGCCGACAAGAGCCGCACC
>DASXXY010000139.1:0-1932 GCA_036502805.1 Gaiellales bacterium
CGCCTTCCGGCTTGCGCGCGACGCGGGGGACGGGCCCGCCGCTGCGCGACTGGCCGTCGAGCTCGCGTTCGACTGCGTCCAGTTCCGGGGCGCCGCCGAGCTCGACGGCTGGCTGGAGCGCGCGGGGGAGCTGCTCGGCGAGCTGCCGCCGCTTCCCGAGCACGCGCTCGTGGCGTACCTGCGCGGCAACCGCATCCTGAACGCCGAGCACGACCCGGCCGCCGCCGAGGCACTCGCGACGGAGGGCGTTCTCGCGGCACGCGCCGTGGCGGCGTTCGACATCGAGATGGCGTGCGTCGCCTTGCAGGGGCTGGCGCTCGTCGCGGCAGGCCGGATCGCCGAGGGGATGCGCAGGCTCGACGCGGCGACGACGGCCGCCGTGTCGGGGGAGATCGCGAACGTGCGCGTCGTCGAGGTGATCTGCTGCCACCTGATCGACGCCTGCCAGCGGGTGCGCGACGTCGAGCGCGCGGGCGAGTGGTGCCGGCGTGTCGAGACGATCTCCGACCGCTACGGCGACGCCGAGATGTTCGCGACGTGCCGGTTGCACTACGCAGACGTGCTCGTCTGGCAAGGCGCGTGGGCCGAGGCGGAGCACGCGCTGACCGCAGCGTGCCGTGACCTCGGCGGAGTGCCGCGCAAGGTCGCCGACGGTGTCGCGCGGCTCGCCGAGCTGAGGCGGCGGCAAGGCCGCCCCGACGACGCGGAGGCTCTGCTCGCGCAGGCGGAGGGACATCGGCTCGGGCTGCTCGTCCAGGCCGCGCTCTCGCTCGACCGCGGCGACGCGCGGGCCGCCGCGGAGACAGCCGAGCGCTACCTGCGGCGCGTCGGCACGCTCGACCGCTTCGAGCGCGTGCCCGCGCTCGAGCTGCTCGTTCGCGCACACGTCGCCCTCGGCGAGCAGACGGAAGGGCGCGCCGCCGTCGACGAGCTTGCGGCCGTCGCCGACGACGGGGGCACGGCGCCGCTCCGCGCCGCGGCGCTGCTCGCGCGCGGCCGGCTCGACGCCGCGACGACCCCGGACGCGGCGCGCGTCGCGATCGAGGACGCGATCGACCTCTTCGACGAGTGCGGCGCCGCCTACGACGCCGCGCAGGCGCGTCACGAGCTCGCGGCAGTGCTGCGCGTGCTCGGCCGGACCGGTGACGCCGCCCGCGCGGAAACGCACGCTGCCGCGGCGCTGTCGGCGCTCGGCGTCGCCGCACCGGCACGGCCGCTCCTGACGAGCCGCGAGCACGAGGTCCTGCGGCTGCTCGCTTCGGGACGCTCGAACGACGCGATCGCGGCCGAGCTCGTCGTGAGCGTGCGCACCGTCGAGCGCCATGTCGAGAACATCTACGGCAAGATCGGCGTCTCCGGTCGCACGGCGCGCGCGGCGGCGACTGCCTGGGCGTACGCGCACGGGCTCGCCTGAAGATCCGTGGCGGGTTGGGTACCGGCACGCATGCGGGGGCCGCCGGCGCGGAGCACGCTCACGGCATGACAACCATGGCGCAAGACCAGGGAACACTTCGCGGGCTCGCGGACGGCTTCATCGAATTTCTCGAGACCGGTGACCCACCGGATGGGCTCTTTGCCGACGATCTGTTCTGCGACTTCACGATGCCCCACTGGCGGCTGCAGGCGCAGGGCGTGGACGACGCAGTCGCGCTGCGGCGGCACGGCCATCCGACACCCGGGCGCGTGCCGCGCTCGCGGTTCGACGCGACCGAGTCCGGCTTCGTGCTCGAGGTCGAGGAACGCTGGGAGCAGGACGGCACGAGCTGGTATTGCCGCGAGCTCTTCCGGGCCGACGTGGCCGACGGGCGCATCGCCTCGCTCTCGGTCTACTGCACCGGCGACTGGGACGAGCAGACCCAGCGCCAACACGCCGCGGAGGTGCCGCTCCTCCGCCCCTAGGCCCGGGGTTGTCTCCGGTCGCCTCGCCGTCGT
>DASXXY010000140.1:0-6186 GCA_036502805.1 Gaiellales bacterium
CGCGAGGCCGTCGAGTCGCTCGTCCCGCGCCTGCGCGAGGAGCTCGAGCTCGACCTCGTCGTGGCGAACGGCGAGAACGCCGCCGACGGCGCCGGCATCACCGACCGCCTCGCCGACAAGATCCTGGCGGCGGGCGTCGACTGCATCACGCTCGGCAACCACACCTGGCACCAGCGCGGGTTCGGCAGCTACCTCGACAGCGAGACGCGCATCGTGCGGCCGGCCAACTACCTCGCCACGAATCCCGGACGAGGCTCGACGATCGTGGAGGCGCGCGGCGGCGTCAAGGTCGCCGTGATCAACCTCATGGGCCGCCTGTTCGTGCATCCGGAGCCGTCGTGCAGCCCGTTCGAGCTGGCGGCGCCACTGGTCGCGGAGGCGCGCGCGCAGACGCCGGTGATCCTCGTCGACATGCACGCCGAGGCGACGAGCGAGAAGGTCGCGATGGGCCGCCACCTGGCCGGGCGCGTGACGGCCGTGCTCGGCACGCACACCCACATCCAGACCAACGACGCGTCGCTCTGGGACGGCACGGCCTACCTCACCGACTGCGGCATGACCGGCCCGCACGACTCCGTCATCGGCGTGCGCACGGAGATCGCCGTGCGCCGCTTCCTGACGCAGCTGCCCTCGCGCTCGGAGCCGGGGCTCGGCGACATCCGGCTCGAGGGCGCGCTCGTGGAGTGTGATGCGGAGACGGGCCGCGCGACGCGAATCGAGACGTTCCGGCGGCGCGCGTGAGGCACGCGCGCTGCGCGCGCGTCGCCATCGCAGTGCTCGCCGCGGGTGTCGCCGCACCGGCGGCCGCCGCTCCCGCAGCGGCGACGGAGCGAGCCGTGATCGTGCACGTGCGGCCGTCCGCCGCGCCGCTCCTCCCGCTCGCCCCCGGACAGGTCGCCGAGCAACTCCGGCGCCGCGCGCGGCATGACCAGGCGGGCCTCCTGCTGCTGCTGCAGGCGGCCGTCCGGCGCGGGGAGGCGAGCGACGTCGAGCCGCTCTGGATCGACGACGCGATCGCGCTGCACGCGCGCCCGGCGCTGCTCGCGCGGCTGCGGGCGCGCGCCGACGTGACCGCGATCGAGCCCGACCGGCCGCTGCGGATCGCGCCGTCCGAGCTTGCCGCGGGCGCGGCCGAGCTTCCCGCCGCGAGCGTGGCGGCGACGGGCGCGCCGGCGCTCTGGGCGCAGGGCCAGACCGGCCGTGGGGCCGTCATCGCGGTGCTCGACACGGGCATCGTCGCCGGGTTCCCGCAGCTCTCGACGGCGCCGGGCTCGTGGTTCGACCCCTACGACCAGCACGCGACGCCCTACGACGAGGACGTGCGCGCGCACGGCACGGAGGTCGCCGACATCCTCGTCGCGATGGCGCCCGACGTGCGGCTGCTGGCCGCGCGCGTGTTCGGCGACGGCGGCCGCAGCACGACGAGCGCCGTGCACCGCGTCTTCGAGTGGGCGCTCGATCCCGACGGCGACCCTGGCACCGACGATGCACCGGATGTCGTCAACGGCTCGTGGGACGACGGCGGCCCCGGCCGCTGCGAGCGCGAGTTCGACGGCGACATCGCGGCCATGCGCGCCGCCGGCATCGTGCCCGTGTTCGCCGCCGGCAACGCCGGCCCGGGAGCGGGCTCGGGCGGCAGCCCCGCGTCCGCCGCGGGCGCCGTCGCCGTCGGCAGCGTCTCGGCCGGCGATGTCGTGTCGCCCTTCTCGGGCCGTGGCCCATCGCCCTGCGATGGCGCGACGTTCCCGACGCTCTCGGCCTACGGCGAGGCGATCTCGCTGCCGGCCCCCGGCGGTGGCACGAGCACCGTCTCGGGCACGTCGTTCGCCGCCCCGCAGGTCAGCGGCGCGCTCGCCCTGCTGGCCGCGATGTTCCCCGGTGCGACGCCGGACGCCCTCGTCTCGGCGCTCACCCACGGCGCGCGCGACGTCGCCGCGCCGGGCGCCGACTCCGACACGGGCGCGGGCGTGCTCGACGTGGCGCACGCGGCCGCGCTGCTCGCGGGCGGCGATCACGCGGGGCCGCGCGTGACCGTCAACGCCCGCTGGTCGCGGGACTCGGCGCACCTCGGGCTCGTGCTCTCGGGCGTCGCGCACGAGCGCGGGGGCGGCAGCGGCGCGGGCGTCCGGGCAACGGCCTTCATCGCGCTGCGCGGCGTGCCGGCCGCGCCCTTCGCGCTCACGGCCAGGCGGCGCGGGGCGACGGCGGCGACGCTCGGCGGCCTGATCCCGCCGCGCCGCGCACGCGGCCTCTTCGACGGGCGGCACAACCTCTACGTGCGCGCCCGCGATGCGGCCGGGAACTGGGGGCCCGTGCGGCAGGTCGTGCTCCCGGCCGACCGCGCCGCGCCCGGCATCCGCGTCTCCGGCGGCCGCCACGGCGACGTCGTGTCGGCGCTGCTGCACGTGCGCGAGCGGGGCTCGGGCCTCGTGCTGCTGCGCTACCGCCTCGAGACCGGTGGCAGCACGGGGCCGTGGCACGTGCTCGCGCCGGCCGCGCAGTCGCGCGTGACGCTGCACGCGCGGCGCGGCCGCACGGCGATCCTGCGCGTGCGCGCCGTCGACGTCGTCGGCAACGAGGCCCTGGCCGGGTTCGTCCTGCCGCGCTGACGACCTGGCGGTGGTTGGCCGTGGGGCGCGCGCCCCGCCGCCGGCCGGCCTACTTGCGGCCCATCAGGCGCGCCACGGCCGCCATCATCTCACCCGTCCGCTCGGCCCGCACGGCGGGATCCTCGGGCCCGATCACGCAGTGCGCGGCGTGCTGCTCGAGCAGCTGCAGGCCGACCTTGTCGAGCCCGGCCTGGATGGCGCTGATCTGCGTCAGGATGTCGATGCAGTAGCGCTCGTCCTCGACCATGCGCTCGATCCCGCGCACCTGGCCCTCGATGCGCTTGAGGCGCGCCGAGAGCGCGGTCTTGTCGGCGATGTAGCCCGGGTCGACGTGCTTCATCCGGCAGTGCTCCGATCTGGCTGGAAGCGGCGGAGCCGCAGGGAGTTGGCGACGACGAAGAGGCTCGAGCCGGCCATCGCCCCGCCCGCGATGAGCGGGTTGAGGTAGCCCGCGGCGGCCAGCGGGAGGGCGGCGACGTTATAGCCGAAGGCCCACGCGAGGTTGCCCTTGATCGTCGCGAGCGTGCGCCGCGAGAGCCGGATCGCATCCACGCTCGCGAGCAGGTCGCCGCTCACGAGCGTGATGTCGGAGGCCTCGATCGCGACGTCGGTGCCGGTGCCGATCGCGAGGCCGAGATCGGCCTGCGCGAGTGCGGGCGCGTCGTTGACGCCGTCGCCGACCATCGCCACGACCCGCCCCTCGGCCTGCAGCCGGCGGATCACGCCGACCTTGCCCGCCGGCAGGACGCCGGCGATGACCTCGGCGATGCCGACCTCGGCCGCGACGGCCGCCGCCGTGGCCGCGTCGTCGCCCGTCAGGAGCACGGGCCGGAGACCGAGCGCGCGCAGCTCGGCGACGGCCGCCGCGCTCGTGGGCCGCGGCGCATCCGCCACGACGAGGAGGCCGCGCACCGCGCCGTCCCAGCCCGCGGCGACGGCCGTGCGGCCGGCCTCCCGCGCGGCGGCGAGGGCGCTCGCGAGCTCGAGAGGCAGCGACGCGCCGAACAGCGAGGGCCGGCCGACGAGCACCTGCCTGCCCTCGACGACGCCCTCGGCGCCGAGCCCGTCGCGGCTGCTGAAGGCGGTCGCCGCGGGGAGGTCGCCGCAGCGCTCGCGGGCGGCGGCGGCGATCGCGCGCGCGATCGGGTGCTCGGAGGCGTGCTCGAGCGCGCCGGCGAGCCGCAGCAGCTCGTCCGGCGCGACGCCGTCGGCCGCGACGATCTCGCGCACCTGCATCGCGCCCATCGTCAGCGTCCCCGTCTTGTCGAGCACGACGGTGTCGATCCGGCGCGTCCCCTCGAGCACCTCGGGGCCGCGGATCAGGATGCCCAGCTGGGCGCCGCGGCCGGTGCCGACGAGCAGCGCCGTCGGCGTCGCGAGGCCGAGCGCACAGGGGCAGGCGATGATCAGCACGGCGACGGCGGTCGTGATCGCGAACGCGGGGCTCGCGCCGTCGAGGAGCCAGAACGCGAGCGTGGCGAGCGAGAGCGCGAGTACGATCGGCACGAACACGGCGGAGACGCGATCGGCGAGGCGCTGCACCGGCGCCTTGCCCGTCTGCGCCTCGCTCACGAGCCGCGCGATCTGCGCCAGCGACGTGTCGGCGCCGATCCGCGACGCGCGTACCACGAGGCGGCCGCCGAGGTTCACGGTCGCGCCGGCGACGTCATCGCCAGGGTGCTTCTCGAGCGGCGCCGACTCGCCCGTCAGGAGCGCCTGGTCGACGGCCGAGGAGCCATCCTCGACGACGCCGTCGGTTGCGATCCGCTCGCCCGGCCGGACGACGAAGCGGTCGCCGATGCGCAGTTCCGCAACGGGCACGCGGCGCTCGCGGCCATCGGCCCCGAGCACGGCCGCGTCCTTCGCCCCGAGCGCGAGCAGGGCGGCCAGCGCAGCGCCGGAGCGGCGCTTGGCGCGCGCCTCCGCGAAGCGGCCGGCGAGCACGAACGTCGTCACGACGGACGCCACCTCGAGATAGATCGAGTCGCTCGCGGCATCCTGCGACGTGACCGGATCGAACGCCATGTGGAGGCCGGCGCCGCCGGCGCCAAGGAAGCACAGCGCGGCGAGCGACCAGCCCCAGGCGGCGAGCGTGCCGAGCGAGACGAGCGTGTCCATCGTCGCAGTGCCATGGCGGACATTCCGCCACGCGGCGCGGTGGAACGGGAATCCCGCCCACAGCACGACGGGCGTCGCGAGCGTGAGCGAGACCCACTGCCAGTACGCGAACTGCAGCGCCGGGATCATGGCAAGCGCGAGCACGGGAAGCGAGGCGAGCGCGCTCAGGACGACCCGGCGGCGAAGTGCGGCCGAGGGGTCGGCGGGCGGACGGGCGCCGCCGTCCGGGAGCGTCGCGCCGTAGCCCGCGGCCTCGACCGCGGCGACGAGCTCGCCCGGCCCGACGCGCGCGGCGTCGAAGCGCACGCTGGCGCGCTCGGTCGCGTAGTTGACCGTCGCCTCGACGCCCGTGAGCGCATTCAGGCTGCGCTCCACGCGGCTCGCGCAGGCGGCGCACGTCATGCCCGCGATCGGCAGGTCGAGTCGCTCGGGGGACGTGGCGGTGGGCGTGCTCACACACCCAACGATACACTACCCCCCTAGGGTATACATCGTGTCTCCGCGGCGTTCGGACGGAAGCACGAGCGCGAGCACGATGAACGGGAACGCCCACGGCAGGTAGAGGTACGACCAGTGCGTCAGCACGAGCTCGAAGCCGAGCACGAGCGCACCCGAGAGGGCAGCCAGCTGTACGGCGTCGAGCTCGCGCGGCCGGAAGGCGAGCGCGACGGCGCACGTCGCGAGCAGCGCCTCGAGCACGGTCTGGACGCTGCTGAGGTCGGGCATCCCCGGATAGACCCCCCACGCCCAGAGCGAGAACGGGGAGTCGCGACCGAGCTGGAAGCCGAACGTGCGATCCCAGAACAGGCTCAGCCCGTGCAGCCCGCCCGGGAGCAGCAGGAGCCCCGCGAGCGCGGTGCCGAGCGCGAGGCCGCCCGCGCCGCGCAGGAAGGAGCGCTGCGGCGCCCCGCGGCCGCGCGGATAGCGGCTCCAGAGCGGCCACAGCACGAGCGGCGCGAACTTGGTCCAGGCGGCCAGCGCGAGCAGGGCGCCGCGGCGCACCGGTGAGGTCAGGAACGCGAACCCCCAGATCGCGAACGCGGCGACGATCATGTCGTTCGTGTTGGCCTGCAGCGCGTAGCCGGTGAACGGATAGGCGACCCACGCGAGGCCGCACAGCAGCGCCAGCCGCAGGCGCCCGAAGCGCCAGCCGACGGCCGCCAGCCCGGCCACGCAGGCGAGGTCGAAGATGCACGAGGTGCCGTGCGACGCGGGCAGGTCGTCCCAGCGGCCCGTCCACCCCGTGACGGCGACGGCCGGCACGTAGGCGGCGTAGTCGACGGGGCCGTAGGTGTCGCCGTTCGCGACGGGCGACTCGCAGCGGTCGCCCTCCTTGGCCTGGCGATAGGCGGTCGACGTGCCGTCGCTGTTGCGGCTCCCGCAGGCCGCGCCGGTCGCGTCCGGGAAGGTGCCGTAGGGCAGCTGCCCGCGCAGCACGCGATCCGCGCCGACGGTGCCG
>DASXXY010000141.1:0-7115 GCA_036502805.1 Gaiellales bacterium
CCGCAGCAGTCGCGGAGCCATGCGAACGGGTAGGCGCCGCGACTGCCATCGGGCCAGGCGACGGCGATGGCGCGCGTCTCGACGGTGACCTCGGGCGGTGCTGTGACGGTCTCGCTCATGCACGACTGATAGCCGTGCGACGCCCCCGCGAGGGAGTCGGTCCGGAGAACACCTGGTGACGGCTGGTGAACGGCCGCGCAGATGCGGCGGACGGAATTGTCGCGGGTCAGGCGGCGAGCTCGGCCACATCCGTGACCGACGCGCCGTAGGCCATCACGAGGTACTCGAGCGCGGCCTCGGAGTCGACCCCGGCGAAGCAGCACACGCCGTCGCGCGGGACCGTCAGCCGGTAGCCGTGGATGAGCGCCCCGTAGGCGCTGTGGCGCACGCAGATGTGCGTGTGCTGGCCGGTCAGGACGACCTCGTCGACACCGAGCGCCTTCAGCTGCTCGTCGAGGCCGGTGCCCTCGAAGGCGCCGTAGACGCGCTTCGGCGAGACGATCTCGCGCGGTCCCGGCTGCGGCGCGAGCTCGGGGACGACCTGCGCGCCGGGGCTCCCAGCCAACGCGTGCGGCCCCCACACCCGCAGCTCCGGATCGGTCGCGTCGTGGGCGTCGTTGGAGAAGACGACCACCCAATCGTCGTGCGCTCGCGCATGCGCGAGCAGCCGCGAGAGCGGCTCGACGATGCCCTGCGCATCCGGGTTGGCGAGTGCGCCGGTGACGAAGTCGTCCAGCATGTCGACGATCACGAGAGCCTTCACGCGCCACCTTCCGCCGGGGTACGGAAGCCGCAGCCTACCCCGCCCCGATGACCGAGCAGAACGGCTTCGCTACCCGCGCGGCCTGCCCATGACACGAGGCCCGCGGTACGAGCGCGAGCGCCACGGCCGGCACCCGTCCGAGGCGCTCAGCATCACCCGGACGGGTGGCGGCGCGCGGCGAGACGCGCCCTACTGTGCGATTGGTGACGACGTGGAGGTAGGAGTGCAGACGGAGCGATCCGCCGCCGGCCGCGAGGTCGGCACGGTCAAGGTCGAGTTCGCGTCGCCGGAGACGGCGCTCGTGACGCTCGTCGGCGAGCACGATCTCAACTCGCGGCTGGCGCTGCGCGCGACGCTCATGAACGCCGCCGAGGGTCGCGACCTGCTCGTCGACCTCGGCCAGTGCACGTTCGCCGACTCGGCCATCGTCAGCCTCCTGCTCGGCACGGAGCGGACGCTCGCCGGGCGCGACCGGCGCTGCGACCTGATCATCCCGACGGACTCCGGCTACGTCACGCGCCTGTTCGAGATCACGGGCATCGCCGAGCTCTTCCGCGTGCACGCCACGCTCGAGGCCGCGCTCGCGAGCCTCGCCGAGCCGCGCGAGCTCGCGTCCGGCGGCAGCCGGTAGCGCGCAGCGACCGTCACAGCGTGCCGGTAGCATGACCGCATGGCCGGTAGCGCCCGCAAGCGACGCCGCCTCACCGAGGCCGAACTCGAGGACGTGCGCAAGCGCGCACACCGCTACCTGACGTCGCCGCAGACCCCGCGCCGCGAGGCGCGCGACCTCTGGCTCCTGGGCGACGGCATCCCGGGTGTGCGCGACCTCGACTGGGCGCGGGTGCGCGATGCGACGCCCGAGGCGCTGACGCGGATCGACCTCTACCTGCGCGCCCGCGGCGTCTGAGCGCACGCGGGCACCTCGGCCGGCACGGCGTCAGTCGCCGAGCTCGCCGTCGTAGTAGCCGACGTTGCTCGTCTTGCGCACCATCACGTCGTCGTCGCGGTTGCCGGTGAAGATGCCGACCTTGCCGCTGTCGGGGTAGACGGCCACGGCAACCTCGTTGCGCGTCGAGAACATCAGCACGCGCACCGTCTCGTCCGTCTCGTTGCGCACGGAATGGGCACCGTCGGGGCCCGTCGGGAAGAACGCCATCTCCCACGGGCCGATCCGCTCCTCGCCGGCCGGGGTGCGCAGCGTCGGCGTACCCTCGAGCACGAGCAGCCACTCCTCCTCGGCGTACTCGTAGTGATACGGGCAGATCGCCTGTCCGGGTGGCAGCTCGTAGACGGTCGAGCCGCTGTCCTTGGCGCCGAGCTGCGGGCCGAAGCGGAACATCCCGGCGCGGAAGCTCTCGGGATCGTCGGCGTCGTACTGGAATTCGGGCGAGCCGATGTTGAGTCGAGGCATCGCCGTAGCGTGCCATGGCTGACGGTGGATCGCCGTGCGCGCGCCGCCGCGAGCGTCTGTGCCCGGAGCGTGGAGGCCGCTAGTGTTGATCTCCGCGGCGGGCTCCCGCCGCTTGCCGGCATGCGGTGCGAGGAGTTCCAGTGGCACAGGTCCTGACCCAACGCGGGGCGTTCATCGGCGGCGAGTGGGTCGCCGGCGATGGCGAGACGATCGAGGTGCGGAGCCCCGCGACGGGCGAGAGCGTCGGCTCCGTGCGCGCCGCGACGGCCGCGCAGGTCGATCAGGCGGTCGCGGCGGCCGCCGCGGCGTTCGACTCGTGGCGCCGGACGAGCGTGCTCGAGCGCGTCGAGATCTGCCGTCGCGCCTACGACATCTGCATGGATCGCGCCGAGGAGATCGCGCGCATGATCACGCGCGAGACCGGCAAGACGATCCGCGAGTCGCGCGAGGAGATGGTCGAGTACACCGCCGACCACTTCCGCCGCGCAGGCGAGGACGTGCTGCGCCATCAGGGCCAGGTCCTGCCATCGACGCAGGGCCGCACGCACAAGCGGATCCTCGTGATCCAGGAGCCCGTCGGCGTCGTCGCCGCGATCTCGCCCTGGAACTTCCCCGTCGACATCGCCGGGATTCCGATCGTCTACGGCCTGGCCTACGGCTGCACGACCATCTGGAAGCCCTCCGAGCTCGCGCCGCTGTGTGCGGAGCTGTTCGTCGACGTGCTGCACGAGGCGGGCTTCCCCGCGGGCACCGTCAACCTCGTGCACGGCCGCGGCGACGTCGGCGCGCTCGTCACGCGCCACAAGGACGTCGCCTCGGTCGTCTTCACGGGCTCGGTCGCGACGGGCGAGCAGGTCGCCCGCGACGCGGGCCTCAAGAACCGCATCCTCGAGCTCGGCGGCAACGGGCCGCAGATCGTGCTCGCCGACGCCAACCTCGAGACCGCCGCCGACGCCGCGGTGATGGGCTGCTTCTACCTCGCAGGCCAGGTCTGCACGGCGGCCGAGCGCGTGCTCGTGCACGCCGACGTGCACGACCGCTTCGTCGAGCTGCTGATCGAGAGGACGAAGGCGCTGCGCATCGGCGATCCGCTCGACGAGGCCACCGACATGGGCCCGATGTGCAACGAGGTCACGCTCGCGCGCACCAAGCGGCACATCGAGGATGCGGTCGAGCAGGGCGCAGCGGTCGTCCACGGCGGCGCTGCGGACGGCATGTACCACGAGCCGACCATCCTCACCGGCGTGACGAGCGCGATGGCGATCGCGCGCGAGGAGACCTTCGGGCCCGTCGCCCCGATCATCCGCTTCGACACGCTCGACGAGGCGATCGCGATCGGCAACGAGACCGAGTTCGGCCTCACCGCCGCCGTCTTCACGAACAACCTCAACGACGCCTGGCACGCCGCCTCGGAGCTGCGTCACGGCACGGTGCACATCAACGAGACGACCAACTACTGGGATCAGATGGCGCCGTTCGGCGGCGCGAAGAGCTCGGGCTCCGGCCGCGAGCTGGCCGGAGGCATCGCCGACGCAGTCACGGAGACGAAGCAGATCACGTTCGACTGGAGCTGAGCGCCGGCGCCGGGAGGCAGCACGTCGGCGTGCCGACCGGCTCGGGCAGCTCCGCATCGGCGTCCCCGGCGGGATGGCCGTCGAGACGAGGTGGATCGAGGTCGCGGCCGGCGACCGGCACGCCCGCCTGGAGCACGAGGCGGAGGCGGCCGGGGCGTACGAGCACGCGCACGTCGCCGAGCGGATCGCCGTCGAGCAGGACGAGGTCGGCGACCGCGCCCACGGCGAGGCGGCCGATGTCGTCGCGCCCGAGCGCCGCCGCGCCACCCGCGGTCGCGGCGCGCAGGGCGCCGGCGGCGCCGATGCCGCCCTCGGCCATGCGCACGAGCTCCCACGGCTCGGAGCCGGGTGGCCCCGAGTCGAAGCCCGAGGCCAGCGTGACGCCCGCCGCACGCGCAGCGGCGAGCGTCGCGTAGGCCTCCTCGAGCTGGCGCTCGGCCTGCACGACGAGCCGCGGCACCCACTCCGGCGCGAAGCGCTCGGCGAGGTCGTGAAACGTCGAGAGCGTGGGCACGAGCACCTGGCCGCTCGCCGCCATGCGCGCGAGCAGCGCGGGCTCACGGCTGAGCGAGAAGCCGTGCTCGATCGTGTCCACGCCCTCCTCGATCGCGAGCCGCGTGCCCTCGAGGCCCTCCGCGTGCGCTGCGACGCGCAGGCCGAGCCGATGCGCCTCGTCGACGAGCGCGGCGAGCTCCTCGCGCGTCAGCTGCGCGGGCTCGGGATCCTCGCGCTCGACCGAGCGCGCGCCCGTCGCCATGACCTTGATGAAGTCGGCGCCGCGCCGCAGCTGGGCGCGCACGGCCTGGCGCAGCGCCCAGGGGCCGTCGGCCTCCTGGTACATCGTGCCGAACATGCGCCCGCCCGGCGCCGTTGCGGAGACGATGCGCGCGCACGAGAGGATGCGCGGGCCGTCGACCAACCCGAGCTCGACCGCCCTCCGCATCACGACCGCCTCGTCGTCGAACGAGCCGACGTCGCGGATCGTCGTGACGCCGGCGCCGAGCAGCCGCCGGCAGGAGTTGGCGAGCACGAGGTAGCCGAGCTCGCGCGGACGGGGATCCTCGCCCTTGAGCTGCTTGGGCGGCCCGAAGCCCGGCGATCGCGACGTATCCGAGACGAGGTGCGTGTGGCAGTCGATCAGCCCCGGCAGCACGGTCAGGCCGCGCCCGTCGTAGGCGCCTTCCGGCGCCTCGCCGCGCACCTCGCACAGCTCCGTGATGCGCCCGTCCTCGAACGCCACCGTCGCGTGCTCGAGCGCCGCGCCCGAGCCGGGATCGATCGCACGCACGCCCCAGATCCGTTCCACGTCGTACCGCCTCTCGCTGTAGGAGACCCAGCCTGGATGCCGCACCGTGATCTGTCAAACCGGCAATACTCTCGATCATGATCGGAAACATCGATCAGGCGTGGCGACGGCTCGAGGTGCGCCACCTGGCTGCGCTGGAGGCGACCGCCAGGCTCGGCTCGTTCCGGGCCGCGGCCGCCGCGCTCGGCTACTCGCAGTCGGCGCTCTCGGGTCAGATCGCGGCGCTCGAGGCGATCGTCGGCATGCCGCTGCTCGATCGCCCGCGCGGCGCGCCGGCTGTCTCACCCACGCCCGCAGGCCGGCTCCTGCTCGAGCGCGCCGAGCGCATCGGTGACGTGCTCGCCGCGACGCGCGCCGACCTCGCCGCGCTCGCCGCCGACCACGAGGTCGTGCGCGTCGGCATCTTCCAGAGCGCGTCGGTGCGGCTGCTGCCGCCGCTCGTGCGCGCGCTGCGCGCCGACCGGCCGGAGCTCGAGATCCGGCTGCACGAGGCGATCGACCCGAAGGAGCTCAGCGACCTCGTGCTGCAGGGCGACCTCGACGTCATGTTCGCGAGCGAGTCGCCGCCGGGCGATGCGTTCGCTCGCGCGCGCCTGATCGACGATCCCTACGTGCTGCTCGTGGCCGACGACCATCCGCTGGCGACGGCGACGACGGTCGCTCCGGCAGCGGTCTCGGCGCTGCCGTTGATCACGTACCGCTCGCTGCGCGCCGAGCTGCTGCCGACTGCGCTCCTGCCGCGCGAGCACGGCCTCGAGATCATCTTCCGCAGCGACGACGACGCGACCGTGCGGGCACTCGTCGCCGCCGGCGTGGGCGTGGCGCTGGTGCCGAGGCTGAGCGTGGAGCCCGGCGACCTCCGGGTGCGGGCGATCCCGATCGTGCCCTCGCTGCCCGCGCGCGAGATCCACCTCGGCTGGCTGCGCTCGCGCAGCGCGTCGCCCGCCATTCAGGCGTTCGTCGCCGCCGCGGTCGGCAGCACGCGCGCCGCCGCGTAGCGACGCCGCGCGGGGCGTCAGGCGGAGACGGTGGCGCTCCAGCTGCCGAGCAGCGACGGGCGGTCGAGCCGGAAGCGCGCGATGTCGCGGCCATGCGGCTCGCCGAGAGCCAGCGCCGCGAGGATGCGCCCGATCTCGGGCGCGAACTTGAAGCCGTGCCCCGAGCAGGCGGAGACGATCACGATCTGCGGATGCAGCGGATGCGCGTCGAGGATGAAGTCCTCGTCCGGCGTCATCGTGTAGCGGCAGACCGTGGTCAGGAGGATGCGGCCGGTGAGGCCACGCACCGTCGCGGCGACGTAGCGCTCGAGCGTCGCGAGGATGTCGGGCTCGATCGAGCGGTCGGGATCGTCGGGCGCGACGACCGGGCCGAGCCGGTCGATCAGCAGCTTCACGCCGGCCGGCTCGCCGTAGATCGGGAAGCCCGCGCCGAACACGCGCGAGTTGGGGAAGCGCTGGATGTAGAGCGGGAAGCGCCCCGGCGCGAACTCGGAGGGGTCGACGGCCTCGAAATGCGAGAGCTGCTCCTTGAGCACGGTCAGCGGCAGGTCGAGCCCGAGCGCCGCGGCGAACGGCCCGAGCCAGGAGCCGGGCGCGAGCACGACCCGCGCCGCGCGGTAGGTGGCGCGGGCGGTGCGCACCTCCGCACCGTCGCCGCTCGGCGTCACCGCGAGCACGGGCTCCTGCTCGCGGAGATCCGCCCCGGCGGCGCGAGCGCCCGCGGCGAGCAGCTGCAGGCAGCGGTCGGCGGGCAGGATGCCGTAGTCGGGCTGGTAGAAGCCGATCGCGTCCTCGGGCGGAGTGAGCTGCGGGAAGCGGCGCCGGATCTCGGCCGCGTCGATCTGCTCGTGCGCCACGCCGGCGCGCTCCATGGCCGCGCCGAGCGCGGCCAGGTGGTTCGCGTCCGGCGGGCCGAAGTCGAGCCCGCCGCAGCGCACCGGCAGCTCCTCGCCGGCCTCGGCCCCGAGCGTCTCCCAGAGCGCGAACGCCCCGTCCGCGAGCTCGATGTAGTCCTCGCTCTGGTACGTGCGCCGGATGATCCGCGAGGGCCCGTGCGAACTCC
>DASXXY010000142.1:0-6912 GCA_036502805.1 Gaiellales bacterium
GCTGGGAGGCGGACGGGGAGGGCAAGCGCCGCTGGGCGACGCAGCTCGTCGCGGCCACGCTGATCCGCCGCGGCGAGTACGCGGCAGCCCGCGCGCAGCTCGAGAGCCTGCTCGACACGAATCTCTTCCTCGGCCGCGAGCTCGAGCAGCGCTGCGAGCTGGTCGCGGCCGAGGGCGCGTGGGACGAGGCGCCCGCCGTGCTCGCGGCGGCCCGGCGGCATGCCGCCCACGGCCGTCTCGTGGCGCTCGCCCTGCACGCCGACCGGCTCGACGGGCGGCTGCAGCTGGCGTCCGGGGAGCCGCGCGGCGCGCTGCCGCCGCTCGAGCGCGCGCTCGCGGGCTTCGGCGCGCTCGGCGCCGAGTGGGAGGGCGCCGTGACCGGGCTCGCGCTCGGGGAGACGCTGGCCGCGCTCGGCCGCGATGGCGAGGCGGAGGCGTCCCTGACGGTCAGCTCGGCCGTGTTCGAGCGCCTGCGCGTCCCGCGCGAGCTCGCGGCCGCCCGCACGCTGCTCGGCGCGCTGGGCACCGCCCGGGAGCCGCAGCCTTCGCGGCGCTCACGCGACGAGCACGCTGACTGACGGCCCCGGCTGCTCGCACGCCTCCGCGCTCGGCGGGTGAGAGCGTCTCAGAGGTACCAGAAGGCGATCGCCGCGATCACGTAGATCGCGAGGAACTGCAGGCCCTCGAGCCAGTTGGCCCGGCCGACGGCCGTCAGGATCACGGTCATGATCGTGGCCGTGCCGAGCAGGGCGAGCTCGATCGGCGGGAAGACGATCAGCACCTGGTGGCCGAGGATCGCGCCTGCGGCGACGGCGATCGCCGTTCCCGCGAGCGCGACCTGCAGGCCGGAGTTGAACGCGATGCTCATCGCGAAGTCGAGGTTGCCGCCGCGCGCGATGCGCACGGCCGCCCAGTGCTCGGGCACGTTGCCGACGAGCGGGACGACGACCATGCCGACGAATACCGTGCCGATGCCGAGCTCCTCGATCGTGGGCTCGATCGCGGACACGAGCAGCTCCGACATGGCGCCCGTGACGACGGCGGTGATGGCGAGCGTGACGAGCGCCGAGCGCGCGCTCCAGCGCCCGCCCCCCTCGTGGCCAGGCGGCGCGGGCTGCGTCAGCGAGTGCACGAGGTAGGCCGCGTAGAGGATCACCATGATGACGGCGACGCCGTAGGAGAGCGCCTTCTGCTCGTGCCGCGTCGTATCGGCGAGCGAGTCGAAGAGCGACGGCAGGCCGAGCGCGACGGCGGCCAGGACGAGCATCGAGGCGTTCGTGCCGATGGCGCGGCGGTCGAACTCCATCGCGCCGTTGCGCAGGCCGCCGATCAGGATGGACGCGCCGAGCACGAGCAGGATGTTGCCGATCACGGAGCCGATGATCGATGCGCGCGCGACCTCGATCAGGCCTTCGCGCACGGTCAGGACGACGATGATCAGCTCCGGCAGGTTGCCGAAGGTCGCGTTCAGCAGCGACGCGACGCGCGGGCCCGAGACCGTTCCCGCCTGCTCGGTCGCCTCGCCCAGCACGTAGGCCAGCGCCATCACGCTCACGGCGGCCGCGACGAAGACGACGGCACCCGATGCTCCGAGCTGCTCCAGCCCCAGCGCGCCGATCGACGCGGCAGCGGCGACGCCGAACGAGATCAGGTCGCCACGGGAGAACCGCGGCGTCTCGCGTGCGAGGGCCGACACGCCAAGGACTCTATCCTGCCCGAGGCGATGCGCATCCTGCTGACAAACGACGACGGCGTCGGCTCTCCGTTGCTGGCCGAGCTCGCGACTGCGCTCGACGCGCTGGGGTCGGTCGACGTGATCGCACCCGCGCTCGACATGACGGGCGTCTCGCGCTCGCTCAGCCTCGCCGGCCCGATCGCCGTGGACGAGCTGGAGCTGCCCGACGGGCGCCCGGCGCTCGCGGTCGGCGGCACGCCGGCCGACTGCGTGCGCTTCGCGGCGCTCGGCCTCGCGGGCGAGCCGCCCGACGTCGTCGTCTCGGGCCCGAACCTCGGCATCAACCTCGGCGACGACGTCGCCTACTCCGGCACGGTCGCCGCCGCGCTCGAGGGCGCGCTGCTCGGCCTTCCGGCGGTCGCGCTCTCGCAGCAGATCGCCCCCGACGGCAGCTACGCGGCGGCGGAGCTGTGCCGCTTCGCCGTCCAGCTCGTGCCGCTGCTGGGCTCCGGCGCGCTGCCGCCCGGCGTCGTCATCAACGTCAACGCGCCCGCCGGAGCGGTCGCCGGCGTCCGCATCGCGCCGCTCGGCCGCCGCCGCTACCGCACCGAGCTGCGGCCGGCGGGCGAGGCCGAGGGCGGCCGCCGCCACTACCATCTCTACGGCACGGGGACGATGCGCCTCGAGGGCGAGCCGGGCACGGACATCGCGGCCGTCGCCGAGGGCTTCATCTCGCTCACGCCGCTGCGCTTCGACCTCTTCGCCGAGGACGCGCTCGCGCCGCTGACGGCGCTCGTGCCGGAGTGGGCATGAGCTACTCGACGGTCATCTTCGACCTCGACGGCACGCTCATCGACACGGTGCCGCTGATCGTCGCCTCGCACCGCCACGCGCTCGCCACCGTGCTCGGCCGCGAGCTGCCGGAGGCCGAGCTGCGCGAGGGCATCGGCCGGCCGCTGCTCGAGCAGATGCGCGTCTTCGACGAGCCGCGCGCGCAGGAGCTCTTCGACGTCTACCGCGAGTTCAACCACCGCGTCCACGACGACTACGTCACGGCCTTCCCGGGCATGCTGGAGCTGTGCGACGAGCTGCGCGCACGCGGGATCCCGGTCGGCGTCGCGACGTCCAAGATGCTCGACGCCGTGCTGCTCGCCTACCGCGTCGTGCCCGGGCTCGAGGGACGCATCGACGCCATGGTGACGATCGAGAACACGGTCACGCACAAGCCCGGCCCCGAGCCGATCGAGCATGCGCTCGAGCTGCTCGGGCGTCCCCGGGACGGCGCCGTCTACGTCGGCGACGCCGTCAGCGACCTCGAGGCCGCGCGCGCCGCCGGGGTGGCGGCCGTCGGGGTCACCTGGGGCGCGTTCTCGTACGAGGGGCTCGCCGCCGCGGCTCCCGACGCCATCGCGACGACGCCGGCCGAGCTCTCGGCGATCCTTCTGGGCGATGAC
This sequence comes from Gaiellales bacterium, assembly GCA_036502805.1. Lineage (GTDB taxonomy): Bacteria > Actinomycetota > Thermoleophilia > Gaiellales > JALYLC01 > JALYLC01. The sequence goes on from DASXXY010000142.1 coordinate 3,130, forward strand.
TGAGACGGTCGCTCCCGACCCCGGCGAGCGCGCGGCGTTCCTGCGCGACGAGCTGACGCGCCATCTGCGGCTGTACCACGAGCTCGACGACCCCGAGATCACGGACGCCGAGTACGACGCGCTCTACCGCGAGCTCGTGGCGATCGAGAGCGAGCACCCCGAGCTCGTCGCGCCGGACTCGCCGACCCAGCGCGTCGGCTCGCGCCCCGCCGAGCGCTTCGCGCCGGCCGAGCACCTGCTGCCGATGCTCTCGCTCGCGAACGCGCGCGATCGCGAGGCGCTCGCGGCCTGGGACGCACGCGCGCGCAAGCTGCTCGCGCTGAAGGGCCTCGACGAGGACGTGGCCTACGTCACGGAGCCGAAGATCGACGGGCTCGCGATCTCGCTCGTCTACCGCGACGGCGTGCTCGTGCGCGGCGCGACGCGCGGCGACGGCCTCGTGGGCGAGGACGTGACCGCCAACCTGCGCACGATCGAGGCGCTGCCGCAGCGGCTGCCCGGCGCGAGCCCGCCGGCGCTCGTCGAGGTGCGCGGCGAGATCTACCTGCCGCTGGCCGCGTTCGAGAAGCTCAACGAGGAGCGCCTCGAGGCCGGCCTGAGCGTGCTCATGAACCCGCGCAACTCGGCCGCCGGCTCGCTCCGCCAGAAGGATCCGGCCGTGACGGCGTCGCGCCCGCTGGCGCTCCTGACCTACGGCGTCGGCGCGCTCGAGGGCATCGCGTTCGACTCGCACTGGAGCGTGCTCGAGTGGCTCGGCGAGCAGGGCTTCCCGGTCAACCCGATCTCGCACCGGCACGAGACGTTCGAGAGCATGGCGGAGGCCTGCGAGGGCCTCGTCGAGCAGCGCGCCGCGCTCGACTACGACATCGACGGCTGCGTCGTCAAGATCGACCGCCGCGACCAGCAGGAGGCGCTGGGCGCCGTCGGGCGCGATCCGCGCTGGGCGATCGCCTTCAAGTTCCCGCCCACGACGGCGATCACGAAGCTGCTCGACATCGGCCTGAACGTCGGGCGGACGGGCGCGCTCAACCCCTACGCGGTGCTCGAGCCGGTGGCCGTCGGCGGCGTGATCGTGCGCATGGCGACGCTCCACAACGAGGACGTGATCAAGCTCAAGGACGTGCGCATCGGCGACGACGTGATCGTGCAGCGCGCGGGCGACGTGATTCCGCAGGTCGTCGGGCCCGTGCTCGCGCGCCGCGACGGCAGCGAGGTCGAGTTCCGCATGCCCGAGCACTGCCCGGCCTGCGGCGGCGAGATCGTGCGCCTCGAGGGCGAGGCCGTGCATCGCTGCGTCAACCCGTACTGCCCGAGCCGCGGGCTCGAGGGCCTGCGCCACTTCGTCTCGCGCGGCGCGATGGACATCGACGGCGTGGGCGAGAAGCTGATGGCGCGCTTCTGGGAGCTCGAGCTCGTGCGCCGCGCACCCGACCTCTACCGCCTGACGGCGGAGCAGCTCGTCGCGCTCGACGGCTTCCAGCAGCGCTCGGCGGAGCGCGTGATCGCGTCCATCGCGCAGTCCAGGGAGCGCTCGCTCGGCCGCCTTCTCTTCGGCCTCGGGATCCCGCACGTCGGCGGCGTCACGGCCGAGGCGATCGCGCAGCACTTCCGCTCGCTCGCGGCCCTGCGCGCCGCCGGCGTCGACGAGATCGCCGAGATCGACGGCGTCGGGCCCATCGTCGCCGACTCCATGGCGGCCTGGCTCGCGGTTCCGGCGAACGCCGAGGTGCTCGACGACCTCACCGCCGCCGGCCTCACGGTCGAGGTCAGCGGCGATGCGGCGCCGCCCGGCGAGGGCCCGCTGGCCGGCCTCACGTTCGTGATCACCGGCACGCTGGCGTCGTCGTCGCGCGACGACGCCAAGGCTGCCGTGATCGCGCGCGGCGGCAAGGTCACGGACTCCGTCTCGAAGCGCACGAGCTACGTCGTCGCCGGCACGAGCCCCGGCTCGAAGCTCGCCAAGGCGACGGATCTGGGCGTGACCGTCCTCGACGACGAGGCATTCCAGCGGCTGCTCGAGAACGGGCCGGAGCCGGCTGCCGCGGAGCCGGCGCCCGGCTGAACGCACCCCGCGGTTCAGCGCTTCGCGAGCAGCTTCACGACGGCGTCCTGGGCGCCGTGGGCGTTCCAGTCGCTCAGGCCCGGGACGTTGATCAGCACCGCGAACGCGAACCGTCGGCCGCTCACTCCCGTGACGTAGCCGGCGAGCGCGGAGACGTTGTCGAGCGTCCCGCTCTTGCCGAGCACGCGCCCGTCGAGCTCGGGCAGGCGGTGGGCCAGCGTGCCGTTGCGGCCCATCACGCTGAGCGCGCCGGCGAGCGGCTTCGCGATCGCCGGGTTGGCCGCGGCGCCGGCGAGCAGGCGGGCGAGCGCGCTCGCCGTCGTGCGGTTGGCGTGCGAGAGCCCGGAGCCGTCGGCGAGGTGGAGGTTCGCGGCGTCCTCGCCGAGCAGCGGCTTCGCGACCTCGCCGGCGACGTGCATCCCGCGCTCCGTCGTGCCGGCGCCGCCGGCGTAGTGGCCGATCGCCTTCGCGACCATCTCGGCGGTGAAGTTGTCGCTGTGCCGGTCCATGAAGCGCACGATCTGCCAGAGCGGGTCGGAGTGGGTGCTCGCGAGCACGAGCGCGCCCTTGGGCGCCGGGCCGCCGCCGACGAAGCGGACGCCGACCTGCACGCCCGCGGCCTCGAGCGCGTTGCGGAACGCGCGCGCGGCGCTGCGCGGGGGGCTCGTCACGTCCTGGCCGCTCGCGGTGACATCGCGGTCGAGCGCGAGGCCCGAGAGCGGCGGCGACTCGATGCCCATGTACTTGAGCGGCCACGGGCCCCAGCGCGACGTGTCGAAGACGCTCTCGTCGCCGCGGATGCGCCCCGTCACGCGTGTGATCCCGTGCGCCTTGACCTGCGCGGCGAGCGATTCGAGGTCGTACGTCGAGAACGTCGGATCGCCCGAGCCGACGAGGTACAGATCGCCGTTCCAGGTCGCGCCGGCGCGCGTGCCCGAGCCGGCGACCGTCGTCAGGAAGCGGAAGTCGGGCCGCAGCGTCGTGAGCGCGCCGACGGTCGTGTAGAGCTTCTCGGTCGAGGCCGGGAGCATCGCCCGCCAGCCGTTGCGGCGGTAGATCATCTGCCCGGTCGCGAGATCGACGACCGCGACGCCGGTGCCCGCTCCGCTGAGGCCGTGGCTCGCGAGCGCCTTCGGGATGCCGCGCGCGAGCGCCGCGTCCTGCGTGCCGTCCTGCGCCGCGGCGATCGCGGTCGCCACGAGCGCAGCGAGCAGGCAGAGGACGAGCAGGATGGGGCGGAGGATCCGCATCAACGGAACGTGATGGTAATGGTCTGCCTCCCGTACACGGACGCACGCGCGTCCGGCATCCAGATGTCGATCGTCGCGCCGACGACGGCCGAGCCGGTGTCGGCGGCCACGCAGGTGCCGTAGCCGGGCACGTCGAAGCGCGTGCCGAGCGGGATCACGCGCGGGTCGGTGGCGCAGATCCCGAGGCCGACGGGAAGCCCGCTCGCCGTGTGTCCCGGCAGCGAGTACGCCGTCGACGCGACGGACAGCGTCGTGCCGGGCGCGAGCGACGGCGTCGCCGGCGGCGCGGGCGCGGCGGCGGTCGTCGCGCCCGGCTGCGCGGGCGTCGCCACGGCCGGCGCGGGCGGCGCGGCGATCGGCGCCGCGCTGCTGCCTCCGCCGTGCGGCTCCGGTCGCACGACCGCGTGTGCGCGGCGCACGGCCCGCCGCGCGGCGGCCGCGATCGCCCGCAGGGACTGCACGTGCTGGCGC
>DASXXY010000143.1:0-4103 GCA_036502805.1 Gaiellales bacterium
CATGTTCGGCGCGACCGCGGGGCGGACGTGGTTCACCGATCAGGCCGCGGGCGGCGGGCAGGTGCTCGAGCGTGCGAGCCACGGCATCGACCTCGTGCAGGCGATCGCCGGGCCCGTCGCGCGCGTCTCCGGCACGGGCGCCAACGTGCCGCTCGCGGGCGCCGACCGCCCGGAAGGCAGTGAGATCGACGACGTGCACGCGCTCACGCTCGAGCTCGAGCGCGGCGCGGTCGCGACGGTGCACGTCGTCTGGCAGCGACCCGAGCTGGCCCGCACCTACGAGATCGACGTGATCGGCGACGGCGCGCGCGTGACCGGCGCCCTCGACCCCGAGTTCCACGCGACCGGCAGCGCCGACGGGGCGGCCGTCGACCTGCGCTCCGAGGCGCCCACGCGCCTCGGGATGGCGGCCTTCCTCGCGGCCGCACGCGCCGGGGACCCGGCCGGCGTCGCGTGCACGCCGCGTCAGGCGACGGCGTCGCTCGCGACCGCGCTGGCCTGCGAGCAGGCGCTGACGAGCGGAGGGCGCGTCAGCGTGTGACGCGCCCTCCGGGGTCAGACGATCAGGCGCTCGCGGCGCCGGCACTGACGCCGGTGCCGATCGGGCAGCTGACGCCGGTGCCGCCCAGGCCGCAGTAGCCGCCCGGGTTCTTCTGCAGATACTGTTGATGGTATTCCTCGGCCGGGTAGAACGTGCCGGCCTCGGCGAGCTCCGTCGTGATCTGGCCGCGGCCGCGCTCGCTCAGCGCCGCCTGGTAGGCGTCGCGGGAGCGCAGGATCGCGTCCTTCTGGGCGTCCGTCGTCCAGTAGGCCGCCGAGCGGTACTGCGAGCCCATGTCGTTGCCCTGGCGCATGCCCTGGGTCGGGTCGTGGCCCTCCCAGAAGGTGCGCAGGATCTCGTCGAACGAGACGACCTTCGGGTCGAAGGCGACCTGCACGGCCTCGGTGTGGCCGGTGCGGCCGGAGCAGACCTCGGCGTAGCTCGGGTTCTTCGTGAAGCCGCCGGAGTAGCCGACGGCCGTCGAGTAGACGCCCGGGAGCTGCCAGAAGAGGCGCTCGGCGCCCCAGAAGCAGCCCAGGCCGAACTGCACGACCTCGATGCCCTCGGGGAACGGGGGCAGGAGCGGCGTGCCGAGCACGATGTGCTTGGCCGGGACGGGAATGGCCTCGTCACGGCCGGGCAGCGCGTCGGACTCTGCGATCAGGTCGCGGTTCTTCGTCAGGAACTTCAGCATTCAGGACCTCCAAGATCGAGTGCTGGAAGGTAGTCTCGCATGCCCCCGTCGACGTTACGTTGCGGCCGGGACGAAGCGGCCGCCGGCATCCTCGCCGACGAACTCGCCCGCACGGGCGAGCACCCGGCCGCGCTGCACGACGACGCGCGGCGGCACGTGCGGGAGGCCGCGGAAGACGCCGTTGGCGACGCGCCAGTAGGGCGGCACCTGCGGCACCGGCGCGACGTCGCCCGGGTGCAGCACGACGAGATCGGCGTCGCGGCCCGCCGCGAGCGCGCCCTTCGCGCGCAGGCGGAAGATGCGCGCCGGGTTGGCCGCCGTGAGGCGCGCGACGTGCTCCCAGCCGAAGCCCTCGACGACGCCGACCTGCGCTGCCAGGAGCGGCAGCAGGAGCCCGTTCCCGGCGGCGCCGTGCACGGCCTCCAGGTAGCCCGGCCCGGGCGCCTTGACGGGCGCCGGCCAGGCTGCGTGATCGGCCGCGGCGACCTCGACGGTGCCGTCGATCAGCCCGGCCCAGAGCGCCGCGCGGTGCTCGGCTGTGCGCAGGGGCGGGCTCATCACGAAGTCGCCCGGCCGCTCGCCGAGGTACGCCGACTCGTCCAGCAGCAGGTGCTGCGGGCAGGCCTCGCCGTGCACCGCGAGCCCGTGCATACGTGCAAGTCGCAGGTGCTGCACGGCGCCGAGCGTCGAGAGGTGCACGCAGTAGGTCTCGGCACCGCTCGCGGCCGCCAGCGCGAGCGCGCGCCCGACGGCGTCGGCCTCGGAGAGCGGCGGCCGCGAGGCCGCGAAGCCCGCGTAGCCGGTGACGCCCTCGGCGACCGCGGCCGCGAGCCGCGGGCGGATGATCGGCCAGCTCTCGCAGTGCGCCTGCATGATCCCGCCGGCGGCGGCGACGGCCTTCCAGACGGCCAGCAGGTCCTCGTCCGGCATCGGCTCGCCGAGCTGGCTGTAGGCCAGGAAGACCTTCAGCGACGGCACGCCGCGGGCGACGAGCGCCGGGATCTCGCGCAGCGCGCCGGCGTTCGCCTCGAGCATCCAGCAGTGCAGCGCGACGTCCACGGCGCTCGGCTCGATGTCGCGCAGCCGGCGCTCCAGCGGCTCCAGCAGGCCCTCGCCCTCGACCTGCATCGCGAAGTCGACGATCGTCGTCGTGCCGCCCGCCGCGGCGGCCCGCGAGGCGTCCTCGTAGCGGTCGGCCGAGGTCGTCGTCGTGCCGTCCATGAGCCGGTAGTCGAGGCCGACGTGCACGTGCGCGTCGACGACGCCCGGCAGCACGACGCAGCCCCTGGCGTCGATCTCCTCGCCGGCGGGCTCGGCGCCGGGCGCGGTCACGGCGGCGATGCGGCCACCGTCGATGAGGACGTCGGCCTCGCGCGCGCCGCCGGGCGCGACGACGAGGCCGCCGCGTACCGCGAGCGCCGCGCTCACGCCGCCGCGGACGGCACGGGCTGCGCGCGCAGGAACGCCTCGAGCGCGGGCTCGTCGCCGTCGCTCGCGTGCTCGGGCGGCAGCTCGTGGCCGATCGTCGCGAGCGCGGCTGCGAGCGCCGTGCGCTGCGCAGGGCCGGCGGCGTCAGCCGCGTCCGTCAGGAGCACGACGGCGTAGCCGCGCCGGAGGTACTCGTCGAGCTGCTCCGCCACCTGCTCGAGCCAGCCGGCCGCGACGTCCTCGGGGTACCACGTCGCCGGCAGCTGCATGACGCCGAAGCCCGTGCGCTCGCAGACGGCGAGCGCGTCGAGGCCGCCGGGCCCGGGATTGACGAGCGCGTCCGCGCAGACGGCCACGCGGAACCCGCGCTTGTCACCTTCCACGCGCCGACTCCTCCAGGAACGAGCCGAGCTGCACGCGCTCGACGGCCGGGTCGTGGCCCGGCAGCTGGTGCTCGATGCCCGTCGTGCGCACGTCGGTCAGCCCGCGCTCGGCGAGCTCGGCCTCGAGCTCCTCGCTGAAGATGCCGCGCCCCGGCACGAGCCTGTAGCTGTCGCCCGCGTCGGGGCGGCCGCCCCACTCGTCGTTCGAGGACGTGATGCGCATGCCCATGGACGGACTGCCCTCGAGGCCGATCACGACGACCTCGTGGCCGCGCTCGAGGTGCGCCGCGATCGCGCCCGCGACGACGACCGCCTGGCGGCGGCAGTGGCGCCGGAACGCGAGCGTGTCGGCCTGCTCCTTGACGAGCCAGAAGCGGTGCAGCCCCAGGAACCCGTGCTCGGGGCAGGGCATCTGCTCGATCCGCCAGCCGCGCTCGCGCAGGACGTCGACGAGCGGCGAGTAGATGCCCGGGCAGCGCGCGCCGCCATCGGTCTTCGAGTTCTGGTTGAGCAGGCAGTGGGCGACGAACGCGACGCCGGGAGGAGTGGATTCGGTCACGAACGGAGTATGCAAGGCTCACGCCCCATGGGACGCTACGACGCGCGCGCGACCGTCGACTGGACGGGCTTCGGCGGCACCGTCGCGAGCGCCTCCGGCCTGCTCTCGGCGGCCACGGCGGCGCAGGTCGAGCTCGGCGGGCCCGGCGGCGCGACGAACCCGGAGGAGCTCTTCGCGGCGGCGCACGCGAACTGCTTCACGTCGACGATCACGAGCATGGCCCGCGCACGCGGGATCGAGCTCGCGCATGTCGTCACGGCTGCCGAGGTGCGTCTCGAGTGGAGCGAGGGCGCCGGCGACCACCGGCTCGTCGCCAGCGACCTCAGCGTGCGCCTGACCTCGCCTGCGGGCGCGCGCGAGCTGCAGGCGCTCGTGGACGCCGCGAGCGAGCACTGCCCGGTCTGCCAGGCGATCCGCGGCAACGTCGCGATGCGGGTCACCGCCAGCTTCGACGCCCCGTGAGCGCCGCAGTGCGCGGACGTGTCGTCCGCGCCGTCA
>DASXXY010000144.1:0-19082 GCA_036502805.1 Gaiellales bacterium
CCCTCCGGCGGCCGGCTGCGGCGGCGGATCGAGATCGAGGGTCCGTGCGACGGCGATCCGGAGACCTCGGTCGCGTTCGTGGCCGCGCGCCTGCTGACGCTGCAGCCGCTCGACCGGATCGGCCGCATCGCGACCGCGCGCACGGTGCGCGTCTACGTCTGCGGCGAGCGCGCCGTCGAGCTCGCCCGCGACCGCGTCTCGTATCCGGTGGGCGCCGACGAGTGGCGCCTCGAGGCCGAGGGCGCGGCCGACGACGTGGACGAGATCGGCCGCCTGCTCGAGCAGCTCGAGCTCGGCCTCGGCCGCGTGCGGCGTGGCAAGGTGCAGACGCTGCTCCCCCGCGGCGCCGCCTGAGGCACGCGCGCAGCGCCGGAACCGCTCGTGCGTCCGTCTGGTGAAAAGGTTGTGAAAGCCGGTGAAGAAGCCGGATCTTCGCCTCCGACCGCTGCTACAACGGCGGCGTGCACTCCTCTCTCACACTGATCATCATCGTCGTCGGCACCGCGCTGTTCTTCGACTTCACGAACGGCTTCCACGACACGGCGAACGCGATGGCGACGACGATCGCCACGCGCGCGCTGCCGCCGCGGGTCGCAGTGGCGCTGGCGTCGCTCCTGAACTTCGCCGGCGCCTTCATCTCGGTCTCGGTCGCCGCCACGATCGCCTCGGGCATCGTCGAGCAGAAGCTCGTGACCGTGCCGATCGTCTTCGCCGGCCTCGTCGGCGCGATCATCTGGAACCTCGTCACGTGGTACTTCAGCATCCCGTCGTCGTCGTCCCACGCGCTGATCGGCGGCGTGCTCGGCGCGATGATCGCGGCCGTCGGCACGAACGCCGTGATCTGGAGCGGCATCTTCGCCAAGGTGATCATCCCCGCCGTGCTCGCGCCCTTCATCTGCGGCGGCGTCGCCTACCTCGCGACGCGGCTCTCGTACGGGCTCACGAGGTCGGTGCCCGAGGAGCACTCGGGCCGCGGCTTCCGGCTCGGGCAGATCGCCTCCAGCTCGCTCGTCGCGCTCGCGCACGGCACGAACGACGCGCAGAAGACGATGGGCGTGATCACGCTCACGCTCGTCGCGGGCAACCGCCTCGGCGCCGACGCGGCGATCCCCCTGTGGGTCAAGCTCACGTGCGCCGCGGCGATCGCCGCCGGCACCTTCTCGGGCGGCTGGCGCGTGATCAAGACGCTCGGCACGCGGGTCACCGACATCCAGGCGGCGCAGGGCTTCTCGGCCGAGGCGGGCGCCTCGTCGACGATCCTGGCGTCGTCCTACTTCGGCTTCTCGCTCTCGACGACGCAGGTCGTGTCCGGCGGCATCATGGGCTCCGGGCTCGGCCGGGCCGGCGGGGTCGTCCACTGGCGGGTCGTGCGCAACATGGTCATCGCCTGGCTCCTGACGCTGCCCGCCGCCGGGCTGATGGGCGCGCTCGGGCACGAGGGCGTGCAGCTCTTCCCGAACGACACCGCCGGCGTGATCGCGGTCGGCCTCGCCGGCATCGCCGTCGCCGGCAGCCTCTTCGTGCTCGCCCGGCGCGACCACGTCGGCTCCGGCAACGTCGTCGAGCCGGAGTTCGGTCAGCCGTCCGGCCTCGCAACCCCGCTGGGAGCGCCCGCGTGATCCCATTCGCAAGCTTTCAGGAGTACCTGCCGGTCGACGATCTGCTCAAGATCGTCGCCGTCTGCGTCGTCGTCGCGCTCGTCGCGCCGGCGGCCGCGGCGCTCGTCATCACGGGCTTCGAGACCCAGGGGGGCGCGCACGGCGCGGGCGGGCGGAGCAAGCTCGGCGGCGACGCGCGCATCGCCGTCGGCGTGCTCGCGATCGCGGCCATGATCGCGGCCGGCATCTACGCGATGGCGAACAAGTGACGCAGCCGGCCGCACCCATCCTGCTGTGCTACGACGGCTCGCCGGACGCGGCCGACGCCATCCGCGCGGCGGCCCCGCAGTTCGCCGCGCGCGAGGCGGTCGTCGTCGTCTTCTGGCAGCCCTTCGCGCAGGTCGCGAAGCGCTTCGCAATCAGCCTGCTCGAGGTCGTGCAGCAGGCCGCGAGCGTCAACGAGCGCGAGGGGCAGCTCGCCCAGCAGCTCGCCGACGAGGGCGCCGCGATCGCGAACGAGGCCGGCTTCGCGGCCGAGGGCCGGGCGATCGAGGTCAGCCTCCCGATCGACGAGGCGATCATCGAGTACGCCGAGGAGATCGACGCGCCGATGATCGTGCTCGGCTCGCGCGGGCGCTCGGGCATCAGCTCGATGCTGCTCGGCGACGTCGCCAACGACGTCGCACAGCGCTCGACGCGCATGGTGCTGCTCGTGCCCTCCCCGCGCCTCTCGGGCCGGCGGCGCGAGGAGCTCGCGGCGGGCACGCACGCCGCACAGCACTAGGGCCGCCGCTGCTCTCACGTTCGGCGCCGCGCCGCCGTCTCCGTAGCATGAGCAACGAGATGGATCAGAGCGAGCTCGAGCAGTCCCTGCGCAGCGCCGGCTCCGCGTCGCCCGCCGAGTGGCAGCGCGTGCGCGCCGCGCTGGCCGCCGGGGCCGAGCGCGAGGGGCTCATCGATGTCGCCTACGAGCGCCACGAGACGCCGCTCGGCACGATCGTCGTCGGCGCGACGCGCGAGGGGCTCGTGCGCATCGCGCTGCCGAGCGAGGACGAGGACGACGTGCTCGCCGAGCTCGCCGCGCGCATCTCGCCGCGCGTCCTGCGCTCCTCCCGCGAGTCGCTCGCGCAGACGCGCCGCGAGCTCGACGAGTACTTCGGCCACGACCGCCGGAGCTTCGGCGTCCCGCTCGACTGGCGCCTCGTGGGCGGCTTCCGCCGCGAGGTGCTGCGCGCAACTGCGCAGATCCCCTACGGCCGCACGGCGTCGTACCGCGACGTCGCGACGAGCGCCGGCAGCCCGAACGCGGTGCGCGCCGCCGGCACGGCGCTGGCCACGAATCCCCTGCCGATCGTCGTGCCCTGCCACCGCGTGCTGCGCAGCGGCGGCGGCCTCGGCCAGTACCGCGGCGGGCCCGAGGCCAAGGCGCAGCTCCTGCAGCTCGAAGGCGCCGCCTGACGGGCGGAGAATGGCCGCGAGGACGGAGCCAAGGCGCTCCTTCACGAGGCAACGTACTCGCGGCCGAGTCGCATTCGCACGACGAGCCGGAGCGGTTCGGCCCGAGCGCGACGATCGCTCGTGCGAGCGACAACGGGCGGGGTCAGGCCCTAGACGGCTACGGACTCCCAGGCGGCGGTGTGGCGCTCGCCGCGGTCCGTGTGCACCATCGCGCAGACGTTCGTCAGCCTCGCGACGAGCGACGGGCGGACCGCCAGGGCGGTCGCCAGCGCGTCGGCCTCCCCGGCGTCGCTCGCGATCACGACGGCGCTCGCGGGCTCGGCGGGCGCGCCGGTCGCGGGCTCGATCAGGTGGTGGGCGCTCGCGCCGTCGTCGTTCGACCACAGCAGCGCGCTCCAGGACGAGCTCGCGAGCGCGTGGCCGTCGCGCAGGACGACCGCGTGCGGGCTGTCGCCGCCGTTGCCGACCGCCACGAGGTGGTCGCCGCGGACGGCGACCATGTCGTCGCCGACCTCGAGCAGGATCGCCGGGTCGTCGGAGAGCGTGCGCACGATCGCCGCGGCGCGCTCGGCGCTCCACATGCGCGCCACGCCGCCGAGGTCGAGCGCCGTGCCCTCGGGCACGCACGCGAGCCGCCGCACGGCGTCGTCGACGACGAGCGCGCGGTCGATCGGAGCGGGCGCCGGCGTGCGCGACGTGCGCGGCGGGCGGATGCGCTGGCTCTCGCGGTAGCCGTACGCGGTCAGCGCCCCGCCGACCATGACGGAGAACGCGCCCTCGGTCTGCTCGTGCCAGCCGTCGCAGGCCAGCAGCAGGTCGAGCGTCTCGGTCGAGACCTGGAGCGGCACCCCCGGTGCGCGGTTGAGACGCGACACCTCGCTCCGCGCCAGGAAGCGCGACCAGCGCCGCTCGTCGGCCGCGATCGCATCGGCGAGCGCACCGACGACCTCGATCTCGACCTTGCCGGTGTGGCGCAGCCGCCAGGTCGCGCCCATGGCGCGCCACTCCCAGGCCGGACGGGTCTCGATGGCCGTATCGCTCATGACGCATACTTCGACCGGCGACCGGCGAGCCGCATCCTCAATCTGCGGGATCTCGGCGACGCAGCCGCCGCCGGGCCGTCATTCGTCGACGGACACGAGGAACTGCCGCTCGCGCGACGAGAGCCGCGGGATCCCGTCGCCCAGCCCGAGCTCCTGGAAGTGCGGGGAGTCGACGTGGGCCTGGAACGCCGCCTCGTCCGCGTACTGCTCGTAGATCACGAACACGCGCGGATCGGCGGGATCGCGGTGGACGGTGTACTGCAGGTTGCCCGGCTCCGCCCGCGACGCCTGCCCGAGCGCGCCGAGGCAGCGCTCGACCTCGTCGACCTCGTCCGGCTTGGCAGTCCACTGTGCGATGACGACGTACGCCATGCCCCACTCCTCGCGTCGGTGTCAGACGATGGGTACACGATGAAATAGGCGCGCGCGCCGGTGCCGCCCGCGGGCCGCGCGATGGCGCATGATCGGGCGATGGGGAGCTCCGCCGACCGGCGCATGCTCGTGCTGGCGGGGATCGTCCTCTCGGCGCTCACGCTGCGCCCGCAGATCATCGCGATCGGCCCGCTCGTGGACGCCATCGACTCCGACCTCGGCGTCTCGCACACCGTCACCGGACTGCTCGGGACGATCCCGCTGCTCTGCATGGGCCTCTTCGCGCCGGCCGCCGGGCCGCTCGCGGCGCGCCTCGGCGCGACGCGCGCGATGACGCTCGTGCTGTTCGCGATCGCGCTCGGCGGCATCGGCCGGGCGCTCATCCCCGGCGCGCTCGGCGTGATCGCCCTGACGCTGCCGATCGGCGTCGGCATCGCGATCGGCAACGTGCTCGCGCCGGTGCTCGTGAAGGCCTCGTTCGCCGACCGCCCGATGCTCGCGACGGGCCTCTACGCCTGCGGCATCCAGGTCGGAGCCGGCGCCGCGGGCGCGCTCGCGGTGCCGATCTCGGACTCGCTCGGCAGCTGGCGCGACAGCCTCATGGCGATCTCGCTGGTGTGCCTCGCGGTCGCAATCGCGTGGCTGCCGGTCGCGCGCGCCGTGCACATGCCGGCGACGTCGCGCAAGGCGCCGTCGCTGCCCTGGCGCTCGCCCACGGCGTGGCGGCTCGCGATCATGTTCGCGTTCGTCTCGACGACGTACTACGGGATCAGCGCGTGGCTCTCGGACGCGTTCGTCGAGCACGGCTGGAGCGAGTCGCGCGCCGGCTCGCTGACGGGCATCCTCAACATCGCCGCGCTCGGCGGCACGCTCCTGATCGCGTTCGCGGGCGATCGCATCGGCTCGCGGCGCAGCTACCTCGTGGGCGGCGCGGGGCTCGTCGTGCTCGGGCTGCTGCTCGCGATCGCGGCGCCCGCGGCCGGCATCGCCGCCGCGCTGCTGATGGGCTTCGGCATCGGCTGCGCGTTCTCGCTCTCGATGACGCTGCCCGTGGACGTCGCCCACGACGGCGGCTCCGTCGCCGCGACGACGGGCATGATGCTCCTGATCGCGTACCTGATCGCCGCGGCCTCGCCGGTCGGCCTGGGCGCCGTGCGCGACCTCACCGGCAGCTACTCCGCGGTGCTCTGGGTGCTCGTGGGATCGGGCGCCATGGCGGCCGTGCTCGGCGCCACGCTGTCGCCCGGCTGGATCCGCCACGCGCGTGCCACATCCGGCGACCACGCGCCGGCGGTGTCGACGCAGTAGTGTCTCCCGCGCGTGGCAGTGCCGCGCAGTGTCAGCCATCGCCAGGGAGGCCAGCATGGGATCGGCGGAGACGCAAGGAGCGCTCTGGGGCGCTGCGGCACGTGACTGGGCCGAGCTCGCGGAGCCCGTCCAGACGCCGTTCTTCACGGCCGCGCTCGACGCGCTTGGCATCGCCGAGGGCACGCGCCTGCTCGACGCGGGCTGCGGCTCGGGCCTCGCGCTCACGCTCGCCGCCGAGCGCGGCGCGGTGGTGACCGGGCTCGACGCTTCCGCCGGTCTGCTCGCGATCGCCCGCGAGCGGCTGCCGGAGGCCGACCTGCGCGAGGGCGACCTCGAGCAGCTGCCGTTCGCCGATGCCAGCTTCGACGCGGTGACCGCCTTCAACTCGGTGCAGTACGCGAGCGACCCGACGGCCGCGCTGAGCGAGATCAAGCGCGTCGCGGTGCCCGGCGCGCCCGTCGCGGTGACGACGTGGGGCGCGCCCGCACAGTGCGAGATGCGCGCCGTCCTGGGCGCGATCGGAGCACTCCTGCCCCCGCCCCCGCCGGGCGCCGGCGGGCCGTTCGCGCTGGCGGCCCCGGGAGCGCTGGAGCAGCTCGTCGCATCGGCCGGCCTCGTCGCCGAGCGCGCGATCGAGGTGTCGACGCCGTACGTGCACGCCGACATCGACACCGCCATCCGCTCGCACCTCTCGTCGGGCCCGGCCCGCCGCGCGATCGAGGTCGCAGGCCTCGGCGCCACGCGCGAGGCGATCGCTCAGGCCTGCGAAGCCGCCCGGCGCGACGACGGATCGGTCAACTTCGACAACGTCTTCAAGGTCGTCGTCGCGCGCGCCTGAAGCCGGCCTACGCGGCCTCGCCGGTGTGCTCGTCCCGATGCGAGGCGTCGCTGAACTCGCCGAGCTCGCCGGTGACGACGTAACAGACCTGCTCGGCGATGTCGACGGCGTTGTCGGCGATGCGCTCGAGCGCCCGCGCGCAGAGCACCATGCGCAGGCCCCACTCGCGGCGCGCGCGATCGCCGCCGAGCTCGAGCACCTGCTCGACGACCGCGCGGTTGAGGTCGTCGACGAGGTTGTCGAGCTCGTCGAGCTGGCGGGCACGGTCGGCGTCGCGGCGCGCGAGCGCGTCGGTCGCGGCCTCGAGCATGCGCTCGCCGCGCCGGCCCATCTCCTCGAGCGAGCCGCGCACGGCGTCCGACCCGGCCTCGTCGTTGCCGCCCGCCTGCACGAGCTTCCCGATCGTCACGCACTGGTCGGCCATGCGCTCGAGGTTGCGGCCGATGCGGATCGCCGCCAGCACGAGCGCGATGTCGCGCCCGGGGACGACCTGGCCGACGAGCAGGATCTCGGCGTCGCGGTCGAGCGCGAGGCAGAGCCGGTCGACGGCGTCGTCGGCGTCGATCACGCGCTGGGCCGCCGCGAAGTCGCCGCTCTCGAGCGCGCCCAGCGCCTCGCGCAGGCCGTGGCGCACGAGACCCGCGATCTCGATCAGCCGCCCCTCCAGGAATCCGGGCTCCACGTTGGCCATCGCCGCTAGCCGAACCGGCCCGAGACGTACGCGCCCGTGACCTCGTTGGTCGGCTGGTCGAAGATCGCGCTGGTCGGCCCCGTCTCGACGAGCGAGCCCGGCTGGCCGGCCTCGAGGATCGTCATGAACGCCGTCGTGTCCGAGACGCGCGCGGCCTGCTGCATGTTGTGCGTCACGATCACGATGGTGTAGCGGTCGCGCAGGCTCAGGATCGTCTCCTCGATCTTGGCCGTCGAGATCGGGTCGAGCGCCGAGCACGGCTCGTCCATCAGCAGCACCTCGGGCTCGACGGCGAGCGCGCGGGCGATGCAGAGGCGCTGCTGCTGTCCGCCCGAGAGCGCGCCGCCCATGCTGCGCAGGCGGTCCTTGACCTCGGCCCAGAGATCGGCCTGGCGCAGCGCGCGCTCGACGACGTCGTCGTGCTTGTGCCGGCCGCTACGGGTGCCCGACGTGAGCCGGAGGCCGGCCGCGACGTTGTCGTAGATCGACATCGTCGGGAACGGGTTGGGCCGCTGGAAGACCATGCCGACGCGCCGGCGCACGAGCACCGGGTCGATGCCCCGCGCGTTGATGTCGATGCCGTCGAGCAGGATCTCGCCGGTCACGAACGCGTCCTTGGCCGTGCGGTGCATCGCGTTCAGGCAGCGCAGGAGCGTCGACTTGCCGCAGCCGGACGGGCCGATCAGCGCCGTCACGGAGTTCGGCTCGACCTTCAGCTGGATGCCCGAGATGATCGTCTTCGAGCCGAAGCCGGCCGTCAGGTCGACGACGTCCATGCGACGCGCCGGGCCGTTGCCGGTGGCCGCGCCGTCGCCGTTGGACGCGGGAGTGTGAGCGGACGCGCCGTTGGCGGCCTCGCTCGGGACGTCGATCACGTCGGGCCTTTCCGGAGTGGTCATCGGCGCACCGCCGAGGAACGTGCGATGAGCCTGGCCAGGATGGTCAGGAGGAGGACGAGGGCAATCAGCACGAGCGCCCCGGCCCATGCGCGGTTCTGCGCGTTGACGAAGCCGCCCGTGGCGCTGCCGAAGATCTGCAGCGAGAGCGTCGACATGCGATGGCCCGGGTTCGTCTCGACGAAGAGGTCGTTGCCGAGCGCCGTGAGCAGGAGCGGCGCCGTCTCGCCCATGGCGCGCGCGACGGCGAGCATGATGCCCGTGATGATCCCCGCGCGAGCGGTCGGGAGCAGGACGGACATGATCGTGCGCGACTGCGTGACGCCGAGCGCGAGGCTCGCCTCGCGGATGTCGCGCGGCACGAGGCGCAGCATCTCCTCGGTCGCGCGCACGATCAGCGGCACCATCACGAGCGCCAGCGCGAGCGCGCCGGCGAAGCCGGAGAACCCGAACTCGATCACCCACAGCGCGTACACGAACGCGCCCGTGACGATCGTCGGGATGCCGAGCATCACGTCCGTCACGAGGCGCAGGACGGCCGCGCTACGGCCCGTCGCGTACTGGTTGAGGTAGATCGCGCAGCCGATGCCGAGCGGCACCGAGATCAGGACGGCCATGCCGACGATCTCGAACGTGCCGATGATGCCGTTGTAGAAGCCGCCGCCGGCCGCGGCCGGATCGCCCGGCGGCGTGTCGGTGAGGAAGCCCCAGTTGACGGCCTTGACGCCCTTGAGCGCGACGTAGGCGAGGATCCACACGAGCAGTGCGCCGATCGCGATCATGAGGCCGCTGAGCAGCCACGTCATGCCGCGGTCGCGGCGGTGGCGGCGGCGGAGCATCGGAGCGAGCGGGCTGCTCCCGCCGAGCGTGTCGGTCGAGGTCGCCATCGCTACGCGATCGTCTCGCTGATGCGCGACACGACGAGCTTGCCGAGCACGTTGATGACGAGCGTGATCAGGAGCAGCAGCGTGCCGACCACGAACAGCGACTGGAGGTGGAACGGCTCGGTCGCCTCGGTGAACTCGTTCGCGATCACGCTCGGCATCGTGGCGCCCTGGCCGAAGATGCTCGTCGTGATCGCGAGCACGCTGTTGCCGATCAGCATGGTGACCGCGATCGTCTCGCCGAAGGCGCGGCCGAGGCCGAGCAGGCTGGCGCCGAAGATGCCGGCGGTCGAGCGCTTGAGCACGGAGATGCGGAGCATCTCCCAGCGCGTCGCGCCGAGCGCGAGCGCCGCTTCCTTCTCGGCCACCGGCGCCACCGCGAAGACCTCACGGCAGATCGCCGTGACGATCGGCAGCACCATGATCGCGAGCACGATGCCCGCGGCGAAGTAGGACGGGCCGAAGAACGGCCCGGCGAAGACCTTGCCCACGACCGGGATCCCGCCCAGCCAGCTCGTGAGGTGGTCGGCGATCGGATGCAGCACCGGCAGCAGGGCGAAGATGCCCCAGAAGCCGTAGACGACGCTCGGCACCGCGGCGAAGAGGTCGACGACGTAGGCCAGCGGCTTGCGCAGCCGGGGCGGCGCGACGTCGGTGATGTAGAGCGCGAGGCCGACCGCGACCGGCACCGCCAGCAGCATCGCGATGACCGAGGTCAGCACGGTGCCGTAGACGAACTGCAGCACGCCGTAGGGGTTCGGGTGCGCGGTGGTGGCCACGGCCGTCGACGGCGTCCAGCGCGAGGAGCCGACGAAGCTGAGCACGCCGTAGTGGCTGAGCGCCGGCCACGACTTGCGGACGAGGAAGAACGCCGTCGCGACGAAGGCGAGGAGGACGATCGCCGCCGAGCCGGCCACGATCGCGCGGAAGACGGAATCGCCGAGGCGCAGGCGCTGCTGCTGCAGCGCCTGCGCCTTGCGAACCCCCGCCCTGTGGGAGGCGGCGCTCACCTACCCCTCGAAGGAGATCGGGATCTTCACGAGGGGCTTGCCGTCGAGCATGATCTTGTTGACCTGCCCGAGCGCGCGCTGCTGGAGGATCTTGCCCATGGGCGCGTAGTTGATGGTGGCCGGGAAGTTCTGGCCCGTGGTCAGCGCCCAGGTGAGGAAGTTGACCATCGCCTTGGCCTTGCCGGCGTCCGTCTGGTTCTGGTACACGAGCGCGAACGTCGTCGCCGTGATCGGGTAGGCCAGCGCGGCGCCCTTCCAGGTCAGGCTGGCACGCATGTCCGCCGGGAAGGACGTCTTCTGGGCGGCCGCCGTCGAGGTGGCGGGGCAGGGCGTGATGAACGTGCCCTTCTTGTTCTTGACGTTGCCGTAGGTGAGGTGGCCGGCGAGCGCGTACTGCAGCTCGACGTAGCCGAACGAGCCCTCGGTCTGGCCGATCAGGCCCGTGACGCCGTCGCTGCCCTTCGCGCCGATGCCCGTGGGCCAGGCGACGACCGTGCCCTGCGAGCCCGGCGTGCCGAGCTTCGAGGTCCAGGAGGGGCTCGTCTTCGTGAGGTAGTCGGTGAAGACGCCCGTCGTGCCCGAGCCGTCGGAGCGGTGCACGACGGCGATCGTCTCGTCCGGCAGGTTGGCCTTCGGGTTGAGGGCCTTGATCGCCGGGTCGTTCCACTTCGTGATCTGGCCGGTGAACATCTTGCCGATCGTCTCACCGTCGAAGTTCAGGCCCGACTTGATGCCCTTGACGTTGTAGGCCATCGCGACCGCGCCGAGCACGAGCGGGATGTGCAGCACGGGGCCGCCCTTGGCGGCGGCGAGCTGCGCGTCGGTCATCGGCACGTCGCTGTCGCCGAAGTCGACCGTCTGCGCGCTGATCTGCGAGACGCCGCCGCCGGAGCCGATGCCCTGGTAGGCGACGTTGGTGCCCTTCGAGGAGTACGCCTTGGCCCACATGTTGATGACGGGCTGGGCGAGCGTCGAGCCGGCGCCCGAGAGCGACGAGGCGGCGCCCGCGAGGGGCTTGACCGGGTCGGGGTAGTGCGGGCGCAGCGTCATCAGCTTCGTGCTGCACTGCACGGGCGCTGCCGCGCCGCTCGCAGCGGCGGTGGTCGGCCTCGCCGATCCAACGCTCGCCGAGGCCAGGAGCGCGACGAGCGCGCCGGCGGCCAGGAGTGTCTTCCTGAGAATCATCCATTCCTCCGAGAGGGCTTCACAGCGCTCGCACACCGGCGAGCGGACCCGGCAAGCTGCCGGGCATGGCCAACCTAGCGACGGCCTCGAGCGCCAGGGGAGACGATCTGGTGAGGACCTCGTGAAGATGTGGTGAACAGCGCAAAGGCGCTTCACCAGCGGGTTTCACCCGCTTACGAGCCGAGCCGGGCTCAGTCCCGGTTGTGCGAGGCGTCCGTGAACTCGCGGAACTCGCCGGTGACGAGGTACGCGGTCTGCTCGCCGATGTCGACGGCGTGGTCGCCGATGCGCTCGAGGCAGCGCGAGACGATGATCATGCGCAGGCCCCACTCGCGCAGCGCGGCGTCGCCGCCGAGGTCGAGCACGTGCGAGACGACGCGCCGGTTGGCGCGGTCGATCAGCTCGTCGAGGTCGACGAGCATCTCGGCGCGCGCGACGTCGCGCGTCGCGAAGGAGGCGAGCGCGACGCGGATCATCTCCTCGGCGCGCACGGCGACGTCCTCGAAGCCCGCCACCAGCGAGTCGTCCGAGGTCAGCGACTGCGAGAGCTTCGTGAGCTTCGCGATCGTCACGCAGTGGTCGCCCATGCGCTCGAGGTGGAGGTTGACGTGCAGCATCGCGAGCACGAGCCGGAGATCGACGGCGACCGGCGTCTGCAGCGCGAGCAGCGCCTCGATGCCCTGCTGGAGCGCGTGGTAGCGGCGGTCGATCTCGTCGTCGAACGCGATCACCTCGTCCGCGAGGTCGATGTCGCGGCGGTAGAGCGCGTTGACGGACGAGCGCAGCGCGCGCAGCACGATCTGACCCTGCTCCTGCAGGGCCTCCTCGAGGCGCTCGAGCTGCTCGTGGAAGACGTCGCGCGGCACCCGACCATGCTACTCGCGGCCACTCCTCCGGCCGCTCGCTCGGCATGTCATGATCCGCACATGGAACGGGTCGAGCGCGTCGGCATCAGCGCCTACCGCAGCATCCATCCCGACGGCGCCGCCGAGCTCGACGGGGCGACCGTCCTGCGGATGCCCGCGGCCCACGCCTCCCCCATCCTCAACCGCATCGTCGGCCTCGGCGTCGACGGGCCCGCGAGCGAGCAACAGCTCGACGACGCGATCGCCGCCATGAGCGGCCTCTGGTACTACGTCTCGGTGTCACCGGCCGCGAGGCCCGCGGCGATCGGCGACTGGCTGGCCGCCCGGGGGTTCGCGCCGAGCTGGGGCTGGATGCAGTTCCGGCGCAGCGTGGACGTCGTCCCCGGCGCGCTCACGTCGCTCACGATCGTGAGCGTCGACGGACAGCGCGCGGGGGCGTTCGCGCGGCTCGTGCGCGAGACCTACGGGCTGCCCGAGGCGCTCGAGCCGATCATCGCGGCGCTGCCCGGCCGGCCGGGCTGGCACTGCTGGCTCGCGCTCGCCGGCAGCGAGCCCGCCGGCGCGGGCGCGCTCTACGTCAGCAGTGACGGCGGATCCCCGGCGGGCTACCTCGCCATGGCGGCCACGGCGCTGCAGCACCGCGGCAAGGGGGCGCAGAGCGCGCTCCTCGCGACCCGCATCGAGCGCGCCCGCGAGCTCGGCTGCGACACGGTCTACACGGAGACGGGCGAGCAGCGCCCCGACCGGCCGAGCGCCTCGTACCGCAACCTCGTGCGCTCGGGCTTCGAGGAGCTGTACGTCGTGCCCAACTGGCTCGGCCCGCCGCCGGGCCGCGGCGCGTAGCGCCGGCGCTCCCGAACGGGAGCGGTCCGACCCGTCTCGAGCCGGTGACGCGAGCGCCTAGATCAGGCGCCCGCTGCGCGCCTGCGCGGGCAGCACGAAGCGGAAGCGCGTGCCGTCGCCGAGCGCGCCCTCGACCTCGGCCGTGCCGTCGGCCGCGTTGACGATGTGCTTCACGATCGCGAGGCCGAGACCCGTGCCGCGCGTCGTGCGCGAGCGGTCGGAGCGGAAGAAGCGCTCGAACAGCCGCGGCACGTCGGACGCGTCGACGCCGGCGCCGTCGTCGGAGACCTCGAGGATCACGCTCTCGTGCTCGATCCGCGCAGTGACGCGGAACGTCGCGCCGCGGCCCGCGTAGCGCAGCGCGTTGTCGAAGAGGTTCGCGAGCAGCACGACGAGCATGCGCGGGCGCATGGGCACGACGATGCCGGGCGGGACGTCGCGCTCGAGGCTCAGCTCGGCGCGCAGCGCGCGCTCGCGGTTGTTGTCGAACAGCTCCGCGACGTAGGGCGCGAGCTCGGTGAACCCGAGCGCCACGACCTCGCGGCCCTGCTCGAGCTCCGAGAGGAAGAGGATGTCGTCGACGAGCTGCGTCATCTCGACGATCTCGGCCTTCGCCTCGTCGATCAGCCCGGGCACGTCGACGCCGGGGAGCGAGGCCGTGTCGAGCAGCGAGAGCAGGCGCGCGAGCGGCGTCCGCAGCTCGTGCGAGACGGCCGCCGTGAAGCCGACGCGCAGGCCCTCGTAGCCGCTCGGAAGATCCTGGGGCGTCATGCGCTCACCCGAAGCGGCCCGTGACGTAGCCCTCGGTGCGGCTGTCGGAGGGCTGCGTGAAGATGCGCAGCGTCTCGTCCATCTCGATCAGGAGCCCGCTGCGGACGCCGTCGGCGTCGGGCTCGGCGGCGACGCTGAAGAACGCCGTGCGGTCGGCGACGCGCGCGGCCTGCTGCATGTTGTGGGTCACGATCACGATCGCGTACTCGCGCTTGAGGTCGTGCATGAGATCCTCGATGCGCGCCGTCGAGATCGGGTCGAGCGCCGAGGCGGGCTCGTCCATCAGCAGCACGTCGGGCTCGACGGCGAGGCAGCGCGCGATGCAGAGGCGCTGCTGCTGGCCGCCCGAGAGCGCGAACGCGTTCCTGCCGAGGCGGTCCTTGACCTCGTCCCAGAGCGCGGCCTGGCGCAGGGCGCGCTCGACGCGCTCGTCGAGGTCGTGCTTGAGGCCGAGCACGCGCGGCCCGAAGGCGACGTTGTCGTGGATCGACTTCGGGAACGGGTTCGGCTTCTGGAAGACCATGCCGATGCGGCGCCGCACCTCGACCGGATCCACGTCGCCGGCGTAGAGATCGGTGCCGTGGTAGCGCACCGAGCCCTCGACGGTGGCGCCGGGGATGAGGTCGTTCATGCGGTTGAACGAGCGCAGGATCGTGCTCTTGCCGCAGCCCGAGGGGCCGATGAACGCCGTCACCTCGCGCTCGCGGATCTCGAGCGTGACGTCGCGCACGGCCGCGACGCCGTCGTAGCGCACCGTGAGGCCGCGCACGTCGAAGACCCCGGCCTTCGGGAGTGCGGAGGAGCTCTCGTCCTCGGCGCGCACGTCGAGCGCGCGCAGGGGTGCATCGGCCACGGGCCTCACCATCGTCGCTGGAAGCGATTCCGGAGCAGTATCGCAACGGCGTTCATCGTCAGCAGCAAGACGAGCAGCACGACGATCGCGGCCGCCGCGAGACCGTGGAATTCCGGCTGCGGCAGGCGGATCCAGTTGTAGATCTGCACCGGCAGCGCGACGAAGCCGCTGAGCAGCGTCGGATCCTTGGGTGCGTAGAGCAGCGCGCCGATCATGAGCAACGGCGCCGACTCGCCGATCGCGCGCGAGAGCGCGAGGATCGAGCCCGTCGCGATGCCGGGGATCGCGGCCGGCAGCACCTGCTTGGAGACGACCTGCCAGGGCGTCGCGCCGAGCGCGAAGGCCCCCAGGCGCACGCCCTGAGGCACGGCGCGGATCGACTCGCGCGCCGCGATGATGATCGTCGGCAGCACGAGCAGCGTGAGGATCAGCCCGCCCGCCAGCAGCACGCGCCCGAGGTTCGCGCCGTGCACGAGGAAGCCGAGCCCGAGGATGCCGTAGACGATCGAGGGCACGGCGGCGAGGTT
Source organism: Gaiellales bacterium (assembly GCA_036502805.1). Taxonomy (GTDB): domain Bacteria; phylum Actinomycetota; class Thermoleophilia; order Gaiellales; family JALYLC01; genus JALYLC01. The sequence goes on from DASXXY010000144.1 coordinate 15,144, forward strand.
CTGGATGTTGACCTCGAGCAGGCGGTTGTACCAGCGGCGGCCGTCGGCGAACTCCTCGAGGTAGATCGCCGTCCCCACCCCCACGGGCACGCCGAGCACGATCACGATCGCCATCAGCTCGAGCGTCGCGAGGATGGCGGGGCGCGCGCCCGCGACGGTCGAGTCGCTCGAGGGAGCGTTGCTCAGGAGCGCCCAGTCGAGATACGACCAGCCGTCGATCACGACGCGCACGACGAGCGCGCCGAGCGCGAGCAGGCCGACGGCCACCGAGGCGAGCAGCGCGGCGCGGAAGAGCCCCTGGCGCAGCCTCACTCGTAGACCTCGCGGTAGCGCCGCACGAGGCGGATCGCGAGCGCGTTGAGGATCAGCGTGGCGACGAAGAGCGCGAGCCCGACGGCGAAGATCGTCTTGTACTCGACGCTGCCCGTCGGCACGTCGCCGCCCGCGGTGGACGCGATGAACGCCGTCAGCGTCTCGACCGCGACGCGCGGGTCGAGCGTCAGCGTCGGCTGCAGGCCGGCGGCGATCGTGACGATCATCGTCTCGCCCACGGCACGCGAGATCGCGAGCACGAACGACGCGACGATGCCCGAGAGCGCGGCCGGGACGACGATCCGGACGGAGACCTGGAGGCGGTTCGCGCCGAGCGCGTAGCCGCCCTGGCGCAACGCGAGCGGCACCGCGGCCATCGCGTCCTCCGACAGCGAGGCGACCGTCGGCAGCAGCATCACGCCCATCACGAGCCCCGCCGAGAGCGCGTTGAAGACCTCGACGCCGAGGCCGAGGTGGCGCAGCAGCGGCGTGACGGAGGTCAGCGCGAAGTAGCCGTAGACGACGGTCGGGATGCCGGCCAGGATCTCGAGCAGCGGCTTGACGACCTGGCGCACGCGCCGCGAGGAGTACTCGGCGAGGTAGATCGCGACGCCGAGGCCGAGCGGCAGCGCGACGAGGCACGCGCACACCGTCACGAGCAGCGTGCCGGCGACGAGCGGCAGCACGCCGAAGTGCGAGGGCGAGAAGAGCGGCGCCCAGTCCGTGCCGAAGAGGAAGTCGATCGGGTTCACCTCGCCGAAGAACTCGAGCGCCGGCACGAGCAGCGCCACGACGATGCCCACCGTCGTGATCACGCTCACGAGCGCGCAGCCCGCGAGCGCGACGCGGATCGCGTCCTCGCCGGCGCGGCTGCGCGTGCGCGTGAGCGGCCGCGCGACGTCCGGGCGCTGCCGCGCGCTCATGCGCGGATCGCCTTCGCGAGCTCGCGCCGCGCCGTGACGCGCTGCGCGACGGTGAGTGGCACGAAGCGCGCGGCGCGCGCGATCGCGCCCGCGTTGGCGACGAGGTAGCGCAGGAACGCCGCGACCGCGGGGCGCTTCGCCGCGTCGTGCTTGACGTACACGAAGAGCGGCCGCGAGAGCGGCGTGTAGCTGCCGTCCTGCACCGTCCGCGTGCTCGGCCGGACGCAGCCCTTGCCGCCGTCCACGCCCAGCAGCTTGAGCCGGGAGGCGTTCTCCTCGGCGTACGACAGCCCGAAGTAGCCGAGCCCGCCGCGGTCGCCGCTGACGCCCTGCACCGTGACGTTGTCGTCCTCGCTCGCCGAGTAGTCGGTGCGGCTGACGTCGGCCACGCCGTCGATCTTCTCCGTGAAGAAGTCGAACGTCCCGCTGTCGGTGCCCGGCCCGTACAGCCGCATCGCGACGCTCGGGTACGCCGGGTTCAGATCCCGCCAGTTGCCGACCTTCGAGCCGGCGTTCCAGATCTGCTTCAGCTGCGCGACGGTGAGGCACGACACCCAGGTGTCGTGCGGGTTGACCACGACCGAGATGCCGTCGTTCGCGATCGTGATCTCGCTGTAGGCGATGCCGGCCTTGCGGCAGGCCGCGGCCTCCTCGGGCTTGATCGCGCGCGAGGCGTCCGAGAGATCGGTCTCGCCGGCGCAGAAGCGCTGGAAGCCCCCGCCCGTGCCGGCGACGCCGACCGTCACGGCGACGCCGGGCGTGAACTCGCCGAAGTGCTCGGCCGCGAGCTGCATCAGCGGCCCCACCGTGCTCGAGCCGTCGGCGCTCACGGCGCCCTGCATGTTCGACTGCGGGCCGGCCGGGATGGCGCCGGCCGTCGTCGCGGGGCGCGGCCTGCCGCCGCAGGCGGTCGCGGCGAGGGCGACGACGAGCAGCGCGAGCGGCCAGATGCATGCCGGCCAGCGCGTGCGGGACCGCAGATCGCCGGCCTGACAGGGCATCCGCGGGCAGCGTCGCGCACCGCAGCGGTGAGATTGGGTCCAAGTGGTGAACGAGTGGTGAAGAACTGGTGACGGATCGGGCGGATCCGGATCGGCGCGTCCGTTTCGCGTGTCTATGCTGGGGAGGTGGCACTCATCCTCGTCCGACATGCCGAGGCCGAGGATCGCGCGCTCGGCACGCCCGATCCCGAGCGCCGGCTCGTGCCCGCCGGCCGTCGCGCCGCGCGCGCGACCGGCAAGGCGCTGCACGCGCTCAAGGTCGCGCCGGAGTGCGTCGTCACGAGCCCGTATCCGCGCGCCTACGAGACGGCCGAGCTCGTCGCCGGCGCGCTGTCCGTGCCGCTCGTCGAGGACTCCGCGCTGCTCGGCGTCGAGGCGGGCGACGTCCCCGGCCTGATCGAGCGCCACGGCGACGACCTCCTGCTGGTCGGCCACGACCCCGACTTCTCGGCGCTCGTCCATGCGCTCACGGGCGCGCGCATCGCCTTCCCCAAGGCCGGCGCCGCGCTCATCGATCCCATCGGCGGCACCCGCGGCGAGCTGCGCTGGTTCCTCCGGCCCCGCGCGCTCGCGCTGATCGCAGGAGACGCCTGATGGCTGTCCGACGGGCCAGGAAGGGCGCCGGCGCGGAGAAGTCGCGCCTCTTCGACCGCGAGCTGTCGTGGCTCGAGTGGGACGCCCGCGTGCTCGAGCTCACCTGCGACGACCGCGTCCCGCTGCTCGAGCGCCTGCGCTTCTCGGCGATCTTCTCGTCCAACCTCGACGAGTTCTGCATGGTGCGCGTGGCCGAGCTCCTGGACGCCGTGCGCGACTCCCCGAACCGCCCGCGGACGGCCGGCGACATGCTGCCCTCCGAGGTGCTCGAGCGCGTCGGCACCCGCATGCGCGAGCTCGTCGAGCGCCAGAGCGCGGTCACGGCCGACCTGCTCGTGCAGCTCGCGGCGGCCGACGTCGCCGTCGTGCCCGTCTCGTCCGTCGCCGCATCGGATCGCGGCGAGCTCGCGGCGACCTTCCACGGCACCATCTTCCCCGTCCTGACCCCGCTCGCCGTCGGCCCGGGGCGGCCGTTCCCGTACATCTCGAACCTCTCGCTCTCGCTCGGCGTGATGCTGCTCGACCCCGAGACGGGCGAGCGGCGCCTCGCGCGCGTGAAGGTGCCCGAGGTGCTGCCGCGCTTCCTGCCCGTGGGCGGCGACGGCACGCGCTTCGTCGCGCTCGAGGATCTCATCGCCGCGCACCTCGACTCGCTCTTCCCGGGCATGGAGATCGAGGAGTACGCGGCCTTCCGCGTCACGCGCGACGCCGACTTCGAGATCGAGGAGACGTCCGACGACCTGCTCGAGGCCGTCGAGCACGAGCTCAACCGCCGCCGCTTCGGCGAGGTCGTGCGCATGGAGCTCGCGAGCTCCATGTCGGCCGGCATGCGCCACCAGCTGCTCGGGCACCTGCACGCCGACGACGCCTACGTCTACGCCGTCGACGGCCTGCTCGACCTCGCCGACGTCGTCGAGCTGGCGGGCCTCGACCGTCCCGAGCTGCGCTACCCGGAGTGGCAGGGGGTGACGCGCCCGCGGCTGCGCGGCGAGGGCGACGAGCCCGCCGACCTGTTCGGCGCGATCCGCGAGGGCGACATCCTCGTCAACCACCCCTACGACCGCTTCTCGACGTCGGTCGAGAGGCTGATCGAGCAGGCCGTCGACGAC
>DASXXY010000145.1:0-5110 GCA_036502805.1 Gaiellales bacterium
TCCTGCTGCTCGACGTCCGCTCGACCGGGCTCGGCGGCGACGCGTTCGCCCGCCGCCTGCTCGACGAGGAGGACGTCTCCGTGCTGCCGGGCGAGGGCTTCGGGCCCAGCTCGGCCGGGCACGTCCGCGTGTGCGTGACGACGGACGAGGGGCGCCTGCGCGAGGCGTGCCGGCGGATCGCGCGCTTCGCGGAGCGCATGGTGGCGGAGCGCACGCACGCCGTTTCGGCGCACGGCTCCCCGCATACCATCCCCTGACGTGTCCGACACGGTCTCTGATCGGGGAACAGGCGCGATCGACGAGCTGACGGACGCGCTCGCGGCCCGCGCGTACCTCGCCGACCGGGGTCTCGCCACGGTGCTGCACGTCGCGCTCGCGCTCGGCAAGCCGCTCCTGCTCGAAGGCGAGGCGGGCGTCGGCAAGACCGAGGTCGCGAAGACGCTCGCCGAGGTGCTCGGCGCGCGCCTGATCCGCCTGCAGTGCTACGAGGGGATCGACGCCGCGCACGCGCTGTACGACTGGAGCTACGCGCGGCAGATGCTCGCGATCCGGCTGATCGAGACCGGCGAGGCCACGGCCGCCGGCGAGACGCGCGCCGAGCGCCTGCACGACCTGTTCAGCCGCGAGTTCCTGGTGCGCCGGCCGCTGCTCGACGCGATCGAGCACGACGATCCCGTGCCGCCCGTGCTGCTGATCGACGAGATCGACCGGGCGGACGACGAGTTCGAGGCGTTCCTGCTCGAGCTGCTCTCGGACTTCCAGGTGACGATCCCCGAGATCGGGACGATCCGCGCCGCCGAGCGGCCCGTCGTGATCCTGACCTCGAACCGCACGCGCGAGCTGCACGACGCGCTCAAGCGGCGCTGCCTGTACCACTGGATCGGGCACCCGGCGCTCGAGCGCGAGATCGCGATCGTGCGGGCGCGCGTCCCCGGCGTGCCCGAGCGCCTCGCGGCCGAGGCCGCCGCGTTCGTCGAGCAGCTGCGCGGCTCCGACCTCGCGAAGCTCCCCGGCGTCGCCGAGACGATCGACTGGACGCAGGCGCTCGTCGCGCTCGGGCAGGAGGAGCTCGACGCGGCCGTCGTCGACGCGACGCTCGGCAGCGTGCTCAAGTACCACGAGGACCTCGAACGCGTCCGCGACCGCGGCCTGCAGCAGCTGGTCGCCGAGGCGAAGCGGCGTGTCGATGCGTGATCCGGGACGCGCCGGTGACGCGATCGTGCGCAGGCTCGTCACGTTCGGGCGGATCCTGCGCGAGGCCGGCCTCGAGGTCGGCCCCGGGCGCCTGCAGGACGCGCTGCGGGCGCTCGCGGCGGTGCGCCTCGACGACCGCGACGAGGTCTACCACGCGCTGCGCTGCACGATCGTCTCGCGCCGCGACGACGGCGAGGCCTTCGACGCCGCGTTCGCGACGTTCTGGGAGCGCGCGCCCGGCGGCGAGCTCGAGCACCGCCCGCCGCTCATGCAGCTCGAGGGTGGCGCGGGCGAGCACGAGGCGCCGCGCATCGACGGCCCGCAGGCGAGCCGGCACGCGGACGACGGCCGCCGCGGCGCGCCGGGCGAGGGCGACGCCGCGCCGCAGGCGGCGGTCTACTCGGCCGAGGAGCTGCTGCGCACGCGCGACTTCGCGCGCTTCGGCCCGGACGAGCTGCGGCGGGCCCGCGCGCTCGTCGACCGGATCGCGATCGTGTCGCCGGCGCGCCGCTCGCTCGGCGACCGCCCCGCGCACGACGGTCGCCGCATCGACCTGCGCCGCACGCTGCGCCAGTCCATGCGTACCGGCGGGCAGCCGATCGAGCGCGCCTGGCGGAGGCCGCGGAGCGTGCCGCGCCGGCTCGTCTTCCTGGTCGACGTCTCGGGCTCGATGGAGCCCTACGCACGTGCCATGACGATGTTCCTGCAGGCCGCCGTGCGCGCGGGACGCCACGTCGAGGCCTTCACCTTCGGCACGCGCCTGACGCGGCTCACGCCGTACCTCGTCGGCCGCGATCCCGACCGCGCGCTCGAGCGTGCGGCGCGGGCCGTGCCCGACTGGGCGGGCGGCACGCGGATCGGCGAGAACCTGAAGGCCTTCAACGACGTCTGGGGCCGTCGCGCGCTCTCGCGCGGCGCCGTCGTCGTGATCGTCTCGGACGGCTGGGAGCGGGGCGATCCCTCCCTGCTCGGCAGCGAGATGGCGCGGCTCCACCGCGCCGCCCACACGGTCGTCTGGGTCAACCCGCTCGCCGGCGGTCCCGGCTACCGGCCGCTCGTCGCCGGCATGGCCGCGGCGCTGCCGTTCGTCGACCGGTTCCTGCCCGGCCACGACCTGCAGGCGCTCGAGAGCCTCGCAGCAGCGCTGGAGTCGATTCCGGCGACACGGCACACTGCAGGAGTGCCACGACGAGGTGTTGCAGCGTGAACGAGGACACCCTCCGGGCGGCGGAGACCTGGCGGACGCGCGGCGACGCCGTCGCGCTCGCGACGCTCGTCCGCAGCCGGCGTTCGGCGCCGCGCCCCCTGGGCAACAAGCTCGCGATCTCGGCGCGCGGCGAGATGGCCGGCTCGGTCTCGGGCGGCTGCGTCGAGGGCGCCGTCTTCGACGAGGCGCAGGCCGTGCTGCAGGGCGGGCCGCCGAAGCTCCTCTACTACGGCATCGCCGACGACACCGCGTGGGACGTCGGGCTCTCCTGTGGCGGCGAGATCTGGGTGTGGGTCGAGGCGTACACCGGCTGGCCGGTGCCGGCAGAGCGCGCAGCGCGCGTCACGGTCGTCGAGGGCGCGGACGCCGGCCAGCACCTGCTCGTGACCCAGGAGGGTGCCGTCGGCGGCGACCTGCAGGGGCAGCTGCGCGACGCGGCGACCGCCGCCGGTCAGGAGGCGATCGAGCGCGAGCGGAACGCCACGGTCGAGGCGCCGGACGCGCTCGTGTTCGCCGAGGCGCTCGTGCCGCCGCCGCGGATCGTCGTCGTCGGCGCGGTCGACACCGCGGAGTCGCTCTGCCGGATGTCGCACGCCCTCGGCTGGCGCACGGCCGTGGTCGATCCGCGCGCCACGTTCGCCACGGCCGAGCGCATGCCCTCGGCGGACCGCCTCGTCGTGCGCTGGCCGGGCCCGGGCTACGACGAGCTCGGCGTCTCGCCCGAGGATGCGGTGGTCGTGCTGACGCACGATCCGAAGCTCGACGATCCCGCGATCAGCGAGGCGATCGCACGCGGTGTCGGGTTCATCGGCGCGCTCGGCTCGCGCCGGACGCAGGAGAAGCGGTTCGCCCGGCTGCGCGAGCGCGGCCTCAGCGAGGAGCAGCTCGCCCGCGTGTCAGGGCCGGTCGGCCTGGACATCGGCGCGCACACGCCCGAGGAGACGGCCGTCTCGATCCTCGCCGAGGTGATCGCGAGCCGTTCGGGGCGCGACGGCGGCCGGCTGATCTCGGGCACCGGCGGGATCCACGTCTACGACGAGAGCATGGAGGCGCGCGTCAGCCCCGAGTGCTGACGACCGTCACCTGCATCGTCTTCTTCGCCCTGCCGATCTGCAGCTTGCCGCGGCGCAGCGTGACCGTCGCGGTGACGGAGTAGGGGCCGCTCTCGAGGCCCTTCGGCAGCGTGTCGGTGACGCGCCAGACCCAGATCGCCGGGCGCACGTCGGCCGGCAGCGAGGTGATCCGGTATCGATTCCGCTTGTCCGCCAGGACGAGCACGACGGTCGCGCGCGCACGCTTGCCGACCGGCCCGCGCACGGTGTAGCGCACGCCGAAGCCGACCGCATTGCCCAGCGTGATCTTCGCCGGGGCGGTCAGCGATCCGACGCTGACGTTCAGATCGCTCGTGGCCCCGACCGCGGTCGACGGCACGAGCACGAGCGCCAGCGCGGCGACGGGTGCGAGGAAGCGGCGCGCGGCGCCCACGCTGGCAGTGAAGCACAGCGACGGGACGGCGGGGTGTGATCCGATAGGGTCACTCGCCATGACGGGACTCCTCGAGGGAAAGCTGGCGCTCGTTTCCGGTGTCGCGAACCGGCGGTCGATCGCGTGGGCGGTGGCGCAGGAGCTGGCCTCCGCGGGCGCCACGCTCGCCTTCACCTACCAGGGTGCACGGATCGAGGCGGGTGTCCGCGAGCTCGCCGCGAGCGTCGGCAGCGAGCTCGTGGTCGAGTGCGACGTGACCGACGAGGCGAGCCTCGACCGGGCCTTCGCCGAGGTGGCGGAGGGGCTCGGCGGGCTCGACCTGATGGTGCACTCGATCGCGTTCGCGCAGGCGCACGACCTGGCGGGCCGCTTCACCGACACGAAGCGCGAGGACTACCTGCTCGCGGTGAACATCTCGGCCTACTCGCTGGTCGCCATGGCGCGCCGCGCGGAGCCGCTGATGCGGGCGCGCGGCGGCGGCTCGATCGTGACGATGACCTACCTCGGCGGCGAGCGCGCGGTGCCCCACTACAACGTGATGGGTGTCGCGAAGGCCGCGCTCGACTCGAGCATGCGCTACCTGGCGGCCGAGCTCGGCGAGGCCGAGATCCGTGTCAACGCGATCAGCGCCGGCCCGGTGCGCACGCTCGCGGCGCGCTCGATCACGGGGTTCTCCGAGATGGAGGAGATCTTCTCGGCGCGCGCGCCGCTCGGGCGCACGATCGACGCCTCCGACGTCGGCTCGGCCGGGCTCTACCTGCTCTCGCCGATGGCTCGCTCCGTCACGGGAACCATCCTGTACGTGGACGCGGGCTACCACGCCATGGGGATGTAGCGCCCGGTGTCGGACGCGCTCGCGGTCACGGTCATCGGCTGCTCGCCCGCGTGGGGCAACCCGGGTGAGCCGTGCTCGTCGTACCTCGTCGAGGCCGGCGGCGCGCGCATCCTGCTCGACTGCGGGCCCGGCGCGTTCGCGGCGCTGCGCGCGCTCGACGACCGCCCGCTCGACGCGGTCGTGCTGAGCCACCTGCACTTCGACCACATCGCCGACCTGATCCCGTTCGGCTTCTGCCGGCGCTACTCGGTGCTGCGCGACTGGCCCGCGCCGCGGCTGCTCGCGCCCCCCGGCGGGATCGCCCGGCTCGGCGGGCTCGCGGTCGCCGGCGGCGGCGACGCCGACCACCTGGACGGCCCGTTCGCGCTCGAGGAGTACGTCCCGGGTGA
>DASXXY010000146.1:0-5677 GCA_036502805.1 Gaiellales bacterium
GTCCTGAGTACCCATGCGCGTAGTCTCGCCGATGCGGGTCGTACTATGCCTCTTCCCAGGGCTTGCCGCCCCGGCCCCAGCGGTGCGGGTCGTAGCCCTCGACGAGCACCCAGGTGTGATCGCGCAGCTCCTCCGCCTGGAGCGCGTCGAGCAGCGCGTCGGTCATCGCCTTGATGATCCGCTGCTCGGCCTCCGGGTCGAGCCGGCGCTCGAAGACCTTGACCGTGACGAGTGGCATCGCGTCCTCCTCCTGAGTGGGAGGCGCAACCGTAGCGACCGGCGCCCGCCGCGCGGGCGGGACCGCGACCTCGCAGACGTCTAGATCCGCGAGGCGATCGTCGAGATCGCCGTGGAGACGTTGCTCCCGAGCAGCGAGAAGACTGCGATCAGGGCGACCGTGATGACGCCGAGCACGACGGCGTACTCGGCCATCGTCTGGCCGTGCTCTCTCGCGCGCGCGAGAGCGATGATGCGTGTCAGGAACGGCATGCTGGTCGACCTTCCGAAGGCGGCGAGCCCGGGCGTGTGGTTACACATAACCAGAACGGCATCACCGGGCCATGCCCGGTCGGGTGATCTGCGAGACGGCATGCCGCGGGGCGCGATCCACCGGCGCTCCGTCAGGGCCGAGCCCCGCCGCCCCGCGCGCGAGCACGGCGCCGCGCTCATAGACTGAGGACGGTGAGTGCCACTCTGAGCCCGCTCGGCGACGTTGCCGCGATTCACGACGCGACGCGTGACGAGGCGTCGCTGCGGCGGTTCCTGCACGGGCTGCCCGGCGTCGACCAGGTCGGGGCGGAGGCGCGCGCCGCGGGCCTCGCGACGCGCAGCATCAAGACGACGAGCAAGGCCTGGGCGATCGACATGGCGATCCGCATGGTCGACCTGACGACGCTCGAGGGGGCCGACACGCACGGCAAGGTGCGCTCGCTGTGCGCCAAGGCGATGCGGCCGGATCCGAGCGATCCGGCGGTGCCGGCCGTGGCGGCCGTGTGCGTCTATCCCGATCTCGTCGCGGTCGCGGTAGAGGCGCTGCAGGGGTCGCAGGTGCACGTCGCGAGCGTCGCCACGGCGTTCCCCTCGGGACGCGCCTCGCTCGCGACCAAGCTCGTCGACGTGCGCGAGGCGGTCGCCGCCGGGGCCGACGAGATCGACATGGTGATCGACCGCGGCGCCTTCCTCTCGGGCCGCTACGGGCAGGTCTTCGAGGAGATCGTCGCCGTGCGCGCGGCCTGCGGGGGCGCGCACCTCAAGGTCATCCTCGAGACCGGGGAGCTCGCGACGCTCGACAACGTGCGGCGCGCGTCGGTGCTCGCGCTGCTCGCCGGCGCCGACTTCATCAAGACCTCGACGGGCAAGGTCGCCATCGCCTCGACGCCGCCCGTGGCGCTCGTGATGCTGCAGGCCGTGCGCGAGTACGCCGACACGACGGGCGACGTTCGCGGCGTCAAGCTGGCCGGCGGCATCCGCGCGAGCAAGGATGCGATCCGCTACCTGGTGATGGCGTCCGAGGTCGCGGGGCCGCGCTGGCTCGCTGCCGACCGCTTCCGCTTCGGCGCCTCCAGCCTGCTCAACGACCTGCTGCTGCAGCGCCACAAGCTGGCGCGCGGCAGCTACGACGGCGCCGACTACGTGACGGTCGACTGAGCGTGCCGGCGGCGCCGCCCTTCGAGTACGCACCCGCGCCCGAGGCGCGCGAGACGGCGCGCCTGCGCGCCTCCTACGGCATCTTCGTGAACGGCGGGTTCCGCGCGGGCACGGGCGAAACGGTCGCGACCACCGACCCCTCGACGGCCACCGCGCTGGCCGACGTCCACGAGGCCGGCCCGGGCGACGTCGACGCCGCGGTCGCCGCGGCCCGCTCGGCCTACGACGCCGTCTGGCGCGACCTCCCCGGGCGCGAGCGGGCGAAGTACCTCTTCCGCATCGCGCGCGCGATCCAGGAGCGCGGCCGCGAGCTCGCCGTGCTCGAGTCGCTCGACAACGGCAAGCCGATCCGCGAGTCGCGCGACGTGGACATCCCGCTCGCAGCCGCGCACTTCTTCTACTACGCGGGCTGGGCCGACAAGCTCGAGCACGCCGGCTACGGCTCCTCGCCGCAGCCGCTCGGCGTCGCCGGGCAGATCATCCCCTGGAACTTCCCGCTGCTGATGGCGGCCTGGAAGCTCGCGCCCGCGCTCGCGACGGGCAACACGGTCGTGCTCAAGCCCGCCGAAACGACGCCGCTGACGGCGCTCACGCTGGCCGAGATCATCGCCGAGTGCGACCTTCCGCCAGGCGTCGTCAACGTGCTCGCCGGAGGCCCCGCGATCGGCCAGGCGCTCGTCGAGCACGAGGGCGTCGACAAGCTCGCGTTCACCGGCTCGACCGAGGTCGGCAAGCTGATCCAGCGCACCGTCGCCGGCACGCCCAAGCGCCTCAGCCTCGAGCTCGGCGGCAAGGCCGCCAACATCGTCTTCGACGACGCGCCGCTCGACCAGGCGGTCGAGGGCATCGTCAACGGCATCTTCTTCAACCAGGGCCACGTCTGCTGCGCAGGCTCGCGCCTGCTCGTGCAGGAGTCCGTCGCCGAGGAGGTCACCGCGCGGCTGCAGGAGCGCATGCGGTCGCTGCGCCTCGGCGATCCGCTCGACAAGAACACCGACATCGGCGCGATCAACTCCGGCGAGCAGCTGGCCCGCATCCGCGAGCTGGCCGCTGCCGGCGAGGCCGAGGGGGCGCAGCGCTGGTCGCCGCCGTGCGTGTTGCCGGAGCGCGGCTTCTGGTTCCCGCCGACGATCTTCACCGGCGTCTCGGCGACGCACCGCATCGCGCGCGAGGAGATCTTCGGCCCGGTGCTCTCCGTGCTCACGTTCCGGACGCCGCAGGAGGCCGTCGACAAGGCCAACAACACGCCCTACGGGCTGTCGGCCGGCATCTGGACGGAGAAGGGCTCGCGCATCCTCTGGATGGCCAGCCGGCTGCGCGCGGGCGTCATCTGGGCCAACACGTTCAACCGCTTCGACCCGGCCTCGCCGTTCGGCGGCTACAAGGAGTCGGGCCACGGCCGCGAGGGCGGGCGCCACGGGCTGGAGGCCTACCTCGCCTCCCGCTGACGGCAACGGCGACGCGCGCCTGCGCGTGCGGAAGACCTACAAGCTCGCGATCGGGGGCGCCTTCCCGCGCTCCGAGTCGGGGCGCGTCTATCCCGTCGAGGACGCCGGCGGCACGCTCCTCGCGCAGGCTGCCCAGGGCTCGCGCAAGGATGCCCGCGATGCCGTCGTGGCCGCCCGCAAGGCGTTCCCGGGCTGGGCCGCCGCGACGCCCTACAACCGCGGGCAGGTCATCTACCGCGCCGCCGAGATGCTCGACGGCCGCCGCGAGCAGTTCGCCGCGGAGGTCATGGCGGCCGAGGGTCTCGCGCGCGACGCGGCGCTCGCGGTCGTCGGCGAGGCCGTCGATCGCATCGTCTGGTACGCCGGCTGGGCGGACAAGTTCGCCCAGGTCGCAGGCTCCGCGAACCCGATCGCCGGGCCGTACTTCAACTTCTCGCTGCCGGAGCCGACGGGCGTCGTCGCCATCCTCGCGCCGCAGGACTCGAGCCTGCTCGGATTCGTGAGCGTGCTCGCCCCGGTGCTCTGCACCGGCAACAGCGCCGTGATCGTGGCCTCCGAGCGACGCCCGCTCCCGGCCATCTCGCTGGCCGAGGTGCTTGCGACGTCCGATCTCCCGGGCGGCGTCGCGAACGTGCTGACGGGCTTCACGGCGGAGCTCGCGCCATGGCTCGCGAGCCACCGCGACGTGAACGCGCTCGACCTCACCGGTGCCGCACCGGCCGACCGCGCCGGGCTCCAGCGCGCGGCTGCCGACAACGTCAAGCGCGTGTACGTCCCGCGCGACGAGGACTGGGCCGCCGAGCCCGGCCTCGCGCGGCTCGCGGCCTTCGTGGAGACGAAGACCGTGTGGCACCCGATCGGGGTCTAGACCGAGCCGGCGCGGCCCTCGCCCCGGGCCGCGATCTGCAGCGGCGGCGGCGCGTGATCGACCTGCAGCGTCGTGTGGCCGATGCCGAAGCGCTGCTCGAGGTGCTCCGCGAGCCGCCGGCGCGTCGCATGGCAGTCGCAGTCGCGCGAGACGAGGACGTGCGCCGTGAGCGCCGGGAAGCCGGACGAGATCTCCCACACGTGCAGGTCGTGCACCTCGGCGACGCATGACTGCGCGACGAGCGAGCGGCCGATCTCGTCCGGGTCGAGATCGCTGGGTGCGGCCTCGAGGAAGATCCGCCCCGAGTCGCGCAGGAGCCCGTAGGCCGCGCGCAGCATGAGCGCGGCGACGAGCAGCGAGGCCAGCGCGTCGGCGCGGAGCCAGCCCGTCCAGAGCACGACGCCGCCGGCGATGGCCGTCGCGATGAAGGCGTAGAGATCGGTCAGGATGTGCTGGAAGGAGCCCTCGACGTTGAGGCTCTGCCGGTTCGCGCGTGCCAGCGTCCAGGTGGCCGCGAGGTTGACGACGACGCCGACGAGCGCGACCACGAGCACGAGCCCGCCCTGCACGCCCGGCGGGTCGATCAGGCGCCGCGCGCCCTCGAACAGGATCAGCAGCCCGAGCACGAGCAGCGTCACGCCGTTGGCCTGCGCGGAGAGGATCTCGACGCGCTTCAGCCCGTACGTCATGACGCCCTCGGCCGGCCGGGCGGCGAGCCGGATCGCGATCAGCGAGAGCCCGATGGCCGCGGCGTCCGTGAGCATGTGGCCCGCGTCCGAGAGCAGCGCGAGCGAGCCCGCGACGAGTCCGGCAACGACCTCGAGCAGCATGAAGCCGAGGATCAGCGCAAGCGCGATCGCGAGCTTGCGGCTGTCTGCGCCGGCCGTCACGCCGTGCGCGTGGCCCCCGCCGCTCGAGTGGTCGTGGGCGTGCGCGCTCACCCTCGTCACTGTAGCGAGCGGTCGATTTCCCTCGGCCGAGGGAGTTCGGGAAGTGCTTGCAACGGGAATCACAAAGAACGAAAGGCGGGTGGTGGGACGATGGACTACTACGTTCAGTGCGGCACGACGGCGATCCTCAACCGCGATCTGCCCGCGCTCGCGGATCGCATCTGCGGCGATCTCGCGGAGGCCGGCTACGTGCATGAGCCGACGGTCGTCAGCAACCTGCTCACGCGCCGCCTGACGCTCAGGGCGCGCGTCGAGGCGTGCACGCCGCAGACCGCGATCACCGTCGCGCAGGAAGCGCTCCTCGGCCACCTGCGCGTGCACGGCTCCGAGTACGGGCTCGTCGCGATCCAGCACGCCGACGCGAAGCCCGTGGTCTAGAGGCTCGCGGCTGCGGTGGCCCCCGCGCCCGGGCGTGCGCTCGTGTTGCCCGGGCCGAGCGGCTCGCGGCAGCGATCGCACAGCAGGTGCCCGTCGGGCTCGCCGCCGCAGCCGGCGTGCTCGATCACGACCGGCGGCCCGCCGGGCGGCGCATAGTGCGCGTCGCCCCAGCGGCGCAGGTGATTCAGCACCGGCCACAGCTCGAGACCCTTGCCGGTGAGCAGGTACTCGAAGCGCTCCGGCCGCGCCTGGTAGGCGCGGCGCTCGATCACGCCCGCGTCCTCGAGCCGGCGCAGGCGCGCGCTGAGGACGCTGCGGGTGACGTCCAGGTCGCGCCGGATGTCGTCGAAGCGATGGTGCCCGAGGAGGATCGAGCGCAGCACGAG
>DASXXY010000147.1:0-12450 GCA_036502805.1 Gaiellales bacterium
CTACCTGTCGACCGCGATGGACGGCACCATCGTGAAGATCAACGCCACCCTGCTGGGCTGGCTCGCGCGCGACCGGGACGAGGTGGTGGGCCGGCGCCGGTTCACCGACCTGCTGACCGTCGGCGGCAAGCTCTACCACGAGACCCACTTCGCGCCGCTGCTCGCCTTGCAGGGCTCCGTGCGCGAGGTGGCGTTCGACATGGTGCGCGCGGACGGGACGCTGCTGCCCGTGCTCGTCAACGCGACGCTCGAGCGGGACGCGGTGGGCGAGCCGCGGCTGATCCGCGCGGCGCTGTTCGATGCGAGCCACCGCCGCGAGTACGAGCGCAGCCTGCTGCGCGCGCGCGATGCCGAGCGGGCCGCCCGCGCACGCACCGAGCGGCTGCAGGGCGTGAGCCGCGCGCTCGTCGGCACGCTCGATCCCGCCGCGATCGGCGCGGCGGTGCTCGACGCGGCGGCCTGGATCGCGACGTCGGGCCAGGCGCTGATGCTGCGCGTCGACCGTGACGCCGGATCGGCCGAGGCGGCCTCGTGGAGCGGCGAGGCGCCGAGGCGCGGGCAGGCCCTCCTGGCCGAGAGCGATCTCGGGCCCCTGCGCGCCGCGCTCGACCTCGGACCCGGGGGCGTGCACGTCGTCCCGCCCGCCGATCTCGCCGGCGTGGCCGCAGCGGCCTGGGGCGAGAGCGTCGCCATCCAGCTCTGCGCGAGCGAGGGGCGCGTGGTCGCCGCGCTCTGCCTGGGACGCTCCGAGAGCGGCCCGCTCGCCGGCGACGAGCAGGCGTTCCTCGCCGCGGTCTCGGAGCAGTGTGCGCTCTCGCTCGAGCGCGCACGCCTCTTCGGCCACGAGCACGACGTCGCGCGCACGCTGCAGCGCAACCTGCTCGCCGGCTCGGTGCCGAGCGATCCGCGCATCAAGATCGCGTCGTTCTACCGCGCCGGCGTGCGCGGCCTCAGCGTCGGCGGCGACTGGCACGACGCCTTCACGCCGGCGCCCGGGCGCCTGATGCTCGTGGTCGGCGACATCGTCGGCCGCGGGCTCGAGGCGGCCTCCACGATGGGCCGCCTGCGGAGCGCGGTGCGTGCGCTCGCCGTCGCGGGCTTCTCGCCGGCCGAGCTGCTCTCGCGCCTCGACGCGTTCGCCGAGCTGGACGAGCCGGCACGCATGACGACGCTGATCTGCGTCGACATCGAGCTCGCGAGCGGTCGCGCCCGCGTCGCATCGGCCGGCCATCTGCCGGCGCTCCTCGTCGCACCCGGCGACGCGCCGGAGCTCGTCTGGCACGGCCGCTCGCTACCGCTCGGCGCGCTCCTCGCACGGCCGCAGCGAGGCGAGTTCGAGCTCGCGCTCGCAGCCGGCGCGCGGCTGCTGCTCTACACCGACGGCCTCGTCGAGCGGCGCGCGCGCCCGATCGACTCCGGCTTCGACGACCTCGTCGCCGAGGCCGCCGCCAGCCGCGACCTGCCGCTCCCCGAGATGATCGGCGGGATCACGCGCGGCCTGCTCGGCGACCATCCGGTGGACGACGACGTGTGCGTGCTGGCCGTGCGCCTGCTCTGAGCGCCGCTCAGGGCGTGTAGTGGCTGCGGTGCAGGTGCTGCGCGAGCGCGTCCGCGGCGGCGTCCGCGTCGTGTCGCTCGAGCGCGTCGACGAGCGCCTCGTGCTCGACCAGCACCTCCTTCATGTACGACGGATGGCGGCCCGAGTCGAGCCGCATCAGCCGCACGAACCCGCGCAGCTGCGAGAGGAAGCCGTAGAGGATCGGTAGCCGCGCCTCCTCGGCGATCTTGAGGTGGAACTGCTCGTCGAGGTCGATGAAGTCCTCCTCGCGCTCCTCCCTGGCCGCGCGGCGCTGGCGGATCAGGAGCAGGCGCAGGAGGTCGATGTCCTCGATGCCGATGATCTCGGCGGCGTGGCGCACGGCCGTGCCCTCGAGCGCCTCGCGCAGCAGCAGGATCTCCTGCCGGTGCTCGTCGGTGAACCCGCGCACGATCAGCTGGCGGCGCGCGCCGACCTCGACGAGGCCCTCCTGCAGCAGCAGCCCGAGCGCCTGGCGCACGGGCGTGCGCGAGATCTCGAGGCGCTCTGCGATGTCGCCCTCGTTGAGCACGTGGCCGACCTCGAGCGTGCCGCGCAGGATCACGTCGCGCAGGTACTGGTAGGCGGTCTCCGTCAGCCGCCCACGGCGCGCCGATGGGGCGGCGGGCCGCAGACCGTGGGCGTCCAGGGCGTCGACGTCCGTCATCGGCGGGCCGGCAGAAGGAATCCCTGGGCGAGACTTGTGTACTTGAACATCAGATGAGCGTCATTCTATTCAAACGACCGCCGGTCTTTGCAACCCCTGCAACCAGGCGCCGGTGCTGATGCGCACAGCGAGCGTACAGGTATCCCTGACCTTGACTTGCATTCCTCCGGTCAGAGAGAATCCGCTCGTCGTCCCTCAAGAGGAGTGCGCATGGCTCAGCAAACGTCGGCTCGTGAACCAGGCTCGCTTCATCCTGCAGGGACTCGCCGCCGCCGCCGGCGGCTCACGCTCGTGCTCGCGCTCGCCGTCCTCGCGCTGGGCGCGGTGGCAGGCACGTCGAGCGCGCGCGACAGCCGTTCTGCGGCCACGCCCGCGAAGGGCGGCACGCTCAAGCTGCTCGGCACGAGCGACATCTTCAACCTCGACACCGTCAGCGCGTACTACACCGTCTCGAGCCTGCTCGAGCGGACGTTCACGCGCCAGCTCGTCTCCTACCCGAACGCCGCGTCGTTCCTCGATTCGATCAAGATCGTCCCCGACATCTCGCAGACGGTGCCGGTCAAGGGCAACGGGATCAGCGCAGACGGCAAGACCTACACGTTCCACCTGCGCCCCGGCGTGATGTGGAACACGTCGCCGGCGAGGGCCGTCACGTCCGGCGACTTCGAGCGCGAGTTCAAGATGCTCTGCAACCCGGCCGCGCCGAACGCCGCGCCGGGCTACTTCACGAGCACGATCGTCGGCATGAAGGCCTACTGCGACGGCTTCGCGAAGGCCAAGCCGACGGCCGCCGGGATCGCCGCCTACGTCGCCGGCCACCCGCTCGCCGGCGTCGTCGCGAGCAATCCGACGACGCTCGTGATCAAGCTGCTGAGCCCCGCCCCGGACTTCCTCAACATCCTCGCGATGGGCTTCTGCTCCGCGCGGCCGGTGGAGTACATGGCGTACGTGCCCGACAGCGCCGAGATGCGCCAGCACATGCTCTCGGACGGGCCCTACGCGATCACGAAGTACGTCCCGACGAAGTCGTTCACGCTCGAGCGCAACCCGGCCTGGAAGGCGAGCAGCGACCCGCTCCGCAAGGCCTACGTCGACACCATCCAGATCACCGAGGGCCTCAGCTCGGAGAGCGTGCAGCAACAGCTCGAGGCGGGCACGGGCGACATGGAGTGGGACATCCAGCCGCCCACGCAGGATCTCCCGCGGCTGATCGCGGCCAACGACAAGCGCCTCATCCTCGGCCCGTCCGGGCCCTATGCCGTCGCGACCGGCTACTACATCGCGATGAACGAGTGGAAGGGCGTGATGAAGAACAAGCTCGTGCGCGAGGCGGTGGCGACCGCGGTCAACAAGAACTCGATCGTCCAGATCTCCGGCGGGCCCAAGGTCAACGCGACCACCAACCAGATGATCCTGCCGGGCAACGTCGGCTACGTGAAGGGCTTCAACGCGTTCCCGGCCAACACCGGCGCGGGCAATCCGTCCGCGGCCAAGGCCCTGCTCAAGCAGGCGGGCTACGCGAACGGCCTCGCGATCAAGGAGCTCTGCTCGACGAGCGACCCGTACCCGCGCATCTGCCAGTCGATCCAGTCGAGCCTCAACGCGGCCGGCTTCAAGGTCACGATCGTGCCGGTGACGCAGTCCGACTTCTACGGCAAGTACCTGACGCAGCCGAGCACCGCGAAGCGCGGCGTCTGGGACATCGCGCCCCCGGGCTGGATCCCGGACTGGTTCGGCAACAACGGCCGCTCGACGCTGCAGCCGATCATGACGAGCCCGGGCCCCGGCGCGAGCGACTACTCGGGCTATGACAGCCCGGTCGCCACCGGCCTCATCGACAAGGCGCTGACCGCCCCCTCGCAGGCCGCGGCCGCGAAGCTCTGGGCGCAGGCCAACACGTACGTCGCGAAGGATGCGGCCACGGTGCCGCTGAACTCCCAGAAGTGGCCGGTCTACCGCTCCTCGAAGGTGCAGGGATGCAACTTCTTCTTCCTCACCCTGAGCTGCGATCCGACGAACGTGTGGGTGCAGTGACGGCAGGCGCCCGCCCGTCGCGGCGGTCGCCTTCGTGAGTGCGGCACGGGCCTCGAGCACGCCGGATCCGGCGCGGCTGCTCGAGGTCCGCGATCTCGCGGTCTCGTTCGCCACCGGGGACGGCATCGTGCAGGCCGTCCGCGGCGTGTCGTTCGCGGTCGAGCGCGGCCGCACGCTCGGCATCGTCGGCGAGTCCGGCTCGGGCAAGAGCGTCTCGGCGCTCACGATCGTCGGGCTGACGCAGGGCGCGCAGATCACGGGCAGCGCGCGCTTCGAGGGGCGCGACCTGCTCGGCATGTCCTCCGACGACCTGCGCGCCGTGCGCGGCGCGCAGATCGCGATGATCTTCCAGGATCCGCTCTCGAGCCTGCACCCGCACTACCGCGTCGGCTGGCAGATCGCCGAGATGATCCGCGTCCACGAGCGCGCCTCGCGCGGCCAGGCGCGCGCACGCGCGGTCGAGCTGCTCGGCCTCGTCGGCATCCCGCGCCCCGAGCGGCGGGTCGACGACTACCCGCACCAGTTCTCCGGCGGCATGCGGCAGCGCGCGATGATCGCGATGGCGCTTGCGCTCAACCCGGCGCTCCTGATCGCCGACGAGCCGACGACGGCGCTCGACGTGACCGTGCAGGCGCAGATCATGGATCTGATGCGTCGCGTGCAGCAGGAGTTCGGCACGGCGATCATCCTCATCACGCACGACCTCGGCCTCGTCGCGGAGATCGCCGACGACGTGCTCGTGATGTACGCGGGCCGCGCGATGGAGCACGCCGGGCGGCGCACGCTGTTCTACGACGCGCACCACCCGTACACGCGCGGGCTGCTCGCATCGCTGCCCGTCAAGGGCGAGGCCAGCCGCCGGCTGACGCCCATCCAGGGCGCGCCGCCGAGCATGATCCGGCTGCCCGGCGGCTGCCCGTTCCACCCGCGCTGCTCGGAGGTGCTGCCGCGCTGCCCGACCGACACGCCGCCGCTGCGCGAGCTCGGGCCGGGCCACGAGTCGGCCTGCTGGCTGGCGCCGCGCACGGGCGGTGCGGCATGAGCGCCGCGCCGCAGGGCGACGTGCTGCTGCGCGCGACCGGCGTCGTCAAGCACTTCGCGGTCGGCGCGCGGCGCCTGCTGCCGGGCGGCGGGCACTCGGTGCAGGCGCTCGACGGCGTCAGCCTCGAGGTTCGCCGCGGCGAGACGCTCGGCCTCGTCGGCGAGACGGGCTGCGGCAAGTCGACGCTCGCGCGCTGCCTGATGCGGCTCTACGACCTCACGGCGGGGCGCGTCGAGTTCGGCGGCGAGGACATCTCGCTGCTCTCGCGCCGGCAGCTGCGGCCCTACCGGCAGCGCATGCAGCTGATCTTCCAGGACCCGTTCGGGTCGCTCAACCCGCGCCGCCGGATCGGCTCCATCATCGGCGACCCGTTCGCGATCCACGGCGTCGCCGACGGCCAGGACCGGATGCGCCGGGTGCAGGAGCTGATGGAGCTCGTCGGGCTCAACGCCGAGCACTTCAACCGCTTCCCGTCCGAGTTCTCGGGCGGCCAGCGGCAGCGCATCGGCATCGCCCGCGCGCTCGCGCTGCGGCCCGAGCTCGTGATCTGCGACGAGCCCGTCTCGGCGCTCGACGTGTCGATCCAGGCCCAGATCGTGAACCTCCTGGCCGACCTCCAGGGCGAGCTCAACCTGACCTACGTGTTCATCGCGCACGACCTCTCGGTCGTCCGCCACGTCAGCGACCGCATCGCCGTCATGTACCTCGGCAAGATCGTCGAGGTCGCCGAGGCGGAGGAGCTCTTCGCGCGACCGCGCCACCCCTACACCGCAGCGCTGCTCTCGGCCCTGCCGGTCGCCGATCCCGACCTCGCCGACTCGCGCCGCCGGATCCTTCTGACCGGCGACGTGCCCTCGCCGATCGACCCGCCGTCGGGCTGCCGCTTCCATCCCCGCTGCCCGAAGGCGCGGGCGGAGTGCGCGCTCACGGAGCCGCCGCTCGAGCCCCGCCTGGGCGACGACGGCACGCACCTCACCGCATGCCACTTCCCGGTCGCGGTCGGCGAGGATCTCGCGACCGCCGGCGCGGAGGGCGGCGCGTGAACTCGCTCCCGGTCGAGATCGTCGAGGGCGGCGCCGAGCCGCTCGAGCCGCCCGACGCGATCGAGGGCCGCAGCCCCTGGCAGCTCGCGTGGGCGCGCCTGCGCCGCGACCGCCTCGCGCTCGCGTGCCTGATCGTGATCGCGCTGATCGTGATCGTCGCGCTCGCCGCGCCGCTCGTCGCCTGGCTCACCGGCCACGGCCCCAACGAGGAGTTCCAGACGACCGGCCTGACGCCCGACGGGCTGCCGCGGCCGCCCAGCCGCGCGTTCCTCTTCGGCACCGACGACCTCGGTCGCGACGTGCTCGTGCGCGTCGTCTACGGCGCGCGCATCTCGCTGCTCTCGGGCGTGCTCGCGAGCAGCGTGGCCGTGGCGCTCGGCGTCGTCGTCGGCCTCGTCGGCGGCTACTTCGGCGGCCTCGTCGACACGCTCCTCGCGCGCCTCATGGACGTCGTGCTCTCGTTCCCGTTCCTGCTCTTCGCGATCGCGCTCGTGTCCATCACCGGGCCGGGCCTGTGGGTCTCGATCTTCGTGATCGCGTTCTTCTCGTGGGCCTCGGTCGGGCGGGTGGTGCGCGGCCAGACGCTCTCGCTGCGCGAGCGCGAGTACGTCGAGGCGGCGCGCTCGCTGGGCGCGGGCGACCTGCGCATCATGTTCGTCGACATCCTCCCGAACCTCGTCGCGCAGGTCATCGTCTACCTGACGCTGCTGATCCCCTCGGCGGTCGTCTTCGAGGCCACGCTCTCGTTCCTCGGCCTCGGCGTCGTGCCGCCCGCCGCGACGTGGGGCAACATGCTCTCCGAGTCGCTCGGCTACTACCGCGTCGCCTGGTGGTTCGTGCTCTTCCCCGGCGCGGCGCTCCTGATCACGACCCTGGCCTTCAACCTGCTCGGCGACAGCGTGCGCGATGCGTTCGACCCGCGCGGCGACCGGCTCTTCAGGCGCTAGCCGATGCTCTCCTTCCTGCTGCGCCGCATCGTGCTCGGGGTCGCCGTCCTGTGGGCGATCACGACCGTCGTCTTCATCATGTTCTTCGTCGCGCCGACGCATGTCGCGCAGACGATCGCGGGGCGCCAGGCCACGCCGGAGACGGTCGCCCTCGTGTCGCACCGCCTCGGCCTCGACCGCCCGATCCTGACGCAGTACCTGCACTACCTCTGGCGGCTCCTGCACGGCGATCTCGGCTACTCGTACTACAATTCGACGCCCGTCACGACGCTGATCGGGCAGCGCGTGAGCGTGACGTTCTCGCTCGCCGTCGGCGCCGCCGTCCTCTGGCTCCTGATCGGCGTCGGCTCGGGCGTCGTCTCGGCCGTGCGGCCGCGCACGCTGGCCGATCGCGCGGTCACGGTCTCGGCGCTCTTCTTCTACTCGATGCCGGTCTTCCTGCTCGGCCTCGTGCTGCTGTACTTCCTCTTCTACCGGCTCACGCTCGCGGGCGTGGACCTGTTCCCCGGCAGCGGCTACGTCCCGCTCACCCAGGACCCCGTCTCGTGGGCCCAGCACCTCGCGCTGCCGTGGCTGTCGCTCGCGCTCGTGACGGCCGCGACGTACACGCGCCTGACGCGCGGCGCGATGCTCGACGTGCTCGGCGAGGACTACATCCGCACCGCGCGCTCGAAGGGCATGCGCGAGCGCCGGGTGACCTATCGCCACGCGCTGCGGAGCGCGCTCACGCCTACGGTGACGCAGCTCGGCATCGATCTCGGGACCGTGCTCGGCGGCGCGATCATCACCGAGAACGTCTTCGGCCTGCCCGGCCTCGGCGCGCTCGCGGTGCAATCCGTCGTGCAGCAGGATCAGCCCGTGATCATCGGCACGGTGATCCTCGCCTCGGCGTTCATCGTCGGCGCGAGCATCGTCGTCGACATCGTCTACGCCGTACTCGACCCGCGCGTCCGCGCGCACTAGGAGGCACCCGAAATGGCTGCGACCGTCATCCTCTCCGACACGCTGCGCTCGCCGGAGATGCGCCGCGAGCTGCCGCTCGCGATGGTGGATCCCGCGATCTACATCGAGGTCGACGGCACGCGCAAGGCCTGGGTGACGGGCTTCGAGCTCGAGCGCGTGGCCGGCTTCGCCGGGCTCGAGTCGGTCGGCCTCGAGGAGCTCGGGCTCGACGAGCTGATCGCGCAGGGGATGTCGCACCAGGACGCGATCCACAAGGTCGCGATCGTGCGCGCGTGCGAGGCGCTGGGCGTGACCGAGGCCGTCGTGCCGCGCGGATTCCCGTACGAGGCCGCCGAGGCGATGATCGCCGCCGGCATCTCCGTGCGCGCCGACGGGGCGGGCTTCGATGCGCGGCGCCGGGCCAAGACGCCCGACCAGATCGCCGGCATCCGGCGCGCCCAGCGCGCCTGCGAGCAGGCCATGGAGGCCGTGCGCGCGGCGCTGCGCAAGGACGGCGTCACGAGCGAGGACCTGCACGCGGCCATCGCGCACGCGTTCATCGACGCCGGCATGCTGCCGATGCCCGCGATCGCCTCGCACGGCCCGCAGGTCGCCTCGGTGCACGACAACGGCTCGGGGCCGATCCTGCCCGGCGAGTCGGTCGTCGTCGACATCTTCCCGATCGACCCGGCGAGCGGCTGCTACTCCGACATGTCGCGCACGTTTTGCATCGGCGAGCCGAGCGAGGAGCTCGCGCGCTACCACGGCCTCGTCGCCGAGGCGCTCGAGCGCGCGACCGCCGCGGTGGGCCCGGGCGTGCCCTGCTCCACGCCGTTCATCGCCGCCGCCGAGGTCTTCGAGCAGGCCGGCCTGCCGACGCTGCGCACGAAGCAGCCCGGCGAGATCCTCGACCGCGGCTTCCTGCACAGCCTCGGCCACGGCGTCGGCCTCGAGATCCACGAGGGGCCGTACCTCGGCCTCGCCGACGACCCGCTGCTGCCCGGCGACGTCGTCACGCTCGAGCCCGGCTGCTACCGCCCCGGCTTCGGCGGCTGCCGCCTCGAGGACATCGTGCTCATCACCGAGGACGGCTGCGAGGTGCTGACCGACTACCGCTACGACATGGCGCCGTAGCGCCGGCCGCGCGGCGTTAGGATCCTGCCCGACGCACGTCCACCGCCGCCCGAAGGATCCCGCCGTGCCGCTCGACCCCGTGGCCAGGAAGCTGCTCGACGAGGTCGCCGCGTCCGGCCGCCCGAACGCGCACCTGCTGCCGGTCGCCGAGGCGCGCGTCAACTTCGAGTCGCTGTTCGCGGGGCTCGGCGCGGTGGAGGACGTCGCCGCCGTCGCCGAGCACGCGATCCCGGTGGCGGGCGGTGCGATCCCGGCGCGCTCCTACCGTCCGGCGGGCACGGACGGCGACGACGTCCTGGCGCTCGTCGTCTACTTCCACGGCGGCGGCTGGCTGCTCGGGTCGGTGGACTCGCACGACGGCATCTGCCGGGCGCTCGCGAACGCGTCGGGCGCCGTCGTCCTCAACGTCGGCTACCGGCTCGGCCCCGAGCACCGCTTCCCGGCCGCGGCCGACGATGCGCTGGCGGCGACGCGCTGGGCGCACGCCGGCGCCGCGTCGCTGGGTGCCGATCCGGGCCGGCTCGCCGTCGCCGGCGACTCCGCCGGCGGCAACCTCGCGGCCGTCGTCTGCCAGGACCTGCGCGCTGCGGGAGAGCACTCCGTCCGCTTCCAGCTGCTGATCCACCCGGTCACGACGGCCGACCTCGCGCTCGGCTACGACCGGGCCTACGACGGCTACTTCCTCTACTACGACGAGCTGCTGTGGCATCAGGAGCAGTACCTCTCGTCGCCCTCCGACGCGCGGAGCCCGCGCGTCTCGCCGCTGCTCGGCGACGCCGCCGGCCTGCCCCCCGCCGCGATCCAGGCGGCCGAGTGCGACCCGCTGCATCCGCAGGCCGAGCGCTACCGCGACCACCTCGCGGCCGCGGGCGTGCCGGTGGCGTTCCGCGAGTACCCGGGCATGATCCACGGCTACTTCGGCCTCGAGAGCGTCTTCACCGTCGCCGGGGAGGCCATGGCGGACGCCGGCTCGGCGCTACGCGAGGCCCTCGCCTGACTCAGGCCGGGGCGTCCCAGCCGCGGATCTGCCCGAGGCTGATGCCGCCATCGACGACGAGCGTCGTGCCGGTCATGAAGCGCGCCGCCGGCGAGGCCAGGAAGCCGACGACGTCGGCGATGTCGCCGGGCTCACCCCAGCGCCCGAGCGGCGTGTGCGAGCGGATCCAGGCGTCGCGCTCGTCGACCTGGGCCCTTGCCGTCATCGGCGTGCGGATGAGCCCGGGCGCCACGGCGTTGACGCGGATGCCGCGCGGCCCGAGCTCGACGGCGAGCGTCTCCGTGAGCGAGCGCAGCGCGGCCTTCGTCGAGGCGTAGATCGAGGACGTCGCACCCGACATGGCGAGCACCGTGACGGCCTCGATCGACGCGATGCCGATGATCGCCGCGCCGCGCGGCATGCGGTCGACGAGCCCCTGCATGAGGAAGAACGGCGCGCGCGCGTTGACGGCGACGACGCGCTCCCAGTCGGCGAGCCCGACGGTCGCGAACGGCAGCGGCTCGACGACGCCGGCGCCGTTGACGAGCACGTCGACGCTCGGGCAGGCCGCGCGGATCGCCTCGACCGCCGTCTCGGCATCGCGCAGATCGGCCGTGACGTGGCGTGCGGGCTGCGCCTCCGCGGGCGGCGCCACGTCGACCGAGACGACCTCGTAGCCGTCGGCGTGCAGGCGCTCGACGCATGCGCGGCCGATCCCGCCCGCGCCTCCCGTGACGACTGCGACTGGCATCAGGTCTCCTCGCTCAGCGGCGGGCGAGCGCGGCGACATCGGCGCGCGTGCCCTCGATGTGGGTCGTCATGGCCGCGGCCGCGCGTGCCTCGTCACCGGCGGCGATGGCGGTGAAGATCTCGGCGTGCTGGGCGTGCGCGGTCTCCTCGAGGCGCCCCCAGACGGCGCCCACGGGGTTGAAGAGGCCCTCGCGGCCGGCCTCGATCGCGCGCAGCAGCAGGGCGTTGCGGGCGATCCGGCCGATCAGCACGTGGTAGTCGGCGTCGGCGTGCAGCCAATCGCCGAAGCGGCCCTCGGCCCCGTGTGCGGCGAGCTCGTCGAGCCGCGCGAGCGCGCGCGCGAGGGCGGTCGTCCCGGCCTTCGTGCGGCGCGCGGCCGCGAGGCGCGCCGCCATCGGCTCGACCGCCAGGCGGAAGTCGATGATCTCGTCGAACTCCTTCAGCCGCGCGCGTACGCGCGCGGGGCGTGCGGCCCGCGGCAGCACGACGATCCCGCCCGTCGAGCCGCGCCGCACCTCGACGGCGCGCTCGCCCTCGAGCACCCGCACCGCCTCGCGCAGCGTCGTGCGCGAGACGCCGAGCTGGCGCGCGAGGTCGCGCTCGGGCGGCAGCTTGTCGCCGGGCGCGAAGTGGCCCTGGTCGAGCGAGCGCCGGAGCTGCTCGAGCACCAGCTCGTAGGCCGGCACGGGCGTGACGGGAGCGAGTCGCACGGCGTGAGTATGACGTGCGGGTTGACCGCAAAGGATCATTGGTCTACTTTTGAGTCCATGAAGGCACCCAACCGCTACGACGCCGTGATCGTGGGTGCCGGCCTCTCGGGCCTCCACCTGCTGCACCGGCTGCGCGAGGCCGGGCTCTCGGTGCTCGTGCTCGATCAGGCGAGCGGCGTCGGCGGCACGTGGTTCTGGAACCGCTATCCGGGCGCCCGCTGCGACATCGAGAGCATGACCTACTCCTACTCGTGGTCGCACGAGCTCGAGCAGGAGTGGACGTGGAGCGAGCGCTACGCCGGCCAGGCCGAGATCCTGCGCTACATCGAGCACGTCGCGGACCGCTTCGGCCTGCGCCCGCACCTGCGCCTCGGCACGCGCGTCGAGGCGGCGTCGTTCGACGAGGCCGAGCGGCGCTGGAGCGTCGCGACGGGCGACGGCGAGCGGCTCTCGGCGCGGTTCCTGATCATGGCGACCGGCTGCCTCTCGGTGCCGCGCGTGCCGGACATCCCGGGCATCGAGTCGTTCGCGGGCGAGCTGCAGCACACCGGCCTCTGGCCGCACGAGGGCGTCGACGTGGCGGGCAAGCGCGTCGGCGTCATCGGCACGGGCTCCTCGGTCGTGCAGGC
>DASXXY010000148.1:0-9110 GCA_036502805.1 Gaiellales bacterium
TCTGCCGCGCGGCCCACAGCACGGCGGCGCCGATCACGAGGTAGGAGGCGCTCGTCAGCAGCATCGCCGTCGGCGAGTAGATGACATCGGCGTTGCTGGGCACGAGCACCGCCTGCACGGAGCCGAGCACGAGCGAGGTCACGAGCACGACGCCCGCGACCACGAGCAGGTGCGTGCCCGGGACGCGCAGCGAGGCGTCGCGAGCGACGGGCGGGGTCATGCGGCCTCCGCCAGCCGCGCGGCCACGCCGGCGAGATCGGCGATCGCCCCCGGCGCCTGTCCGCTGCGGTCGAGCAGCAGGGAGGCGAGCCCGGCGGCCTGCGCGCCGGCGACGTCCGTCACCGGGTCGTCGCCGACGTGCAGGCAGGCCGCGGCGGTGATGCCGAGCCGCTCGAGCGCGAGCTGGAACGGCCTCGCGTCGGGCTTTGCCGCGCCGGCCTCGGCTGCGGTGACGACGACCGCGAGGTGGCGCGCCAGGCCGAGTCGCGCGAGCACGTCCGTGAGCGAGACATCCCAGTTCGCGACGACGGCGAGCTGCAGGCCGGTGGCCGCGAGCGCCGCGAGCGTCGGCTCCGCGTCGTCGTAGGCGCGGAACGCGATCGCGTCCGTGAGCGCCGGCAGGAGCTCGGGCCCCGAGACGTCGAGCGCGAGCGCGTCGGCGAGCAGCGATGCGCACTCGAGCCGCAGCGCCGCGAGCGTGGGCGCATCGCGCGCCGACGTGCAATGCGCGCGGTAGTGGCGCATCTCGGCGCGCATGCCCGACTCGCAGCGCGCGAGCTCCACCGACAGGCCGAGGCGGCGGGCGAGCGAGCGCTGCAGCCGCGGCGCCGGCGGCTCGAGCGTGACGAGCGTACCCATCGCGTCGAAGCTGACCGCGGCGAGCGGGGTCACTGCTTGACGACGGCGGGGTGCAGCGAGTGCGCGAGCGCGCGCATCAGCGAGTACGCGCTGATGTCGGCGCGCGCGGCCGCCGGGTCGACCACGAAGACGCGGCCCGAGGAGACCGCGCGCAGCGTGCTCAGGCCCTGCATGGAGCGCAGGCGCGCGAGCGTGACGCCGCTCGTGCTGGTCGCGATGTAGGCGTCCGGATTGAGCCGATGGAGCATCTTCGCGTTGACCGTGGTGACGCCGTCGGCCGGGCCGACGAGCTTCGCGCCCGCGAGCGTGATCAGCTTCGCCAGCAGCGTCGTGCGCTGGATGCTCGTGCCGAAGCCGGCGTCGACGTAGACCGAGAGCGGCGGCACGTTGGCGAGCTGCTTCGCGAGCTGCTCCCGCTGCTTGCGCAGCGCGATCGCGAGCGTGCGGCCCGCCTCGGCATGGTTCGTGATCACGCCGAGCTGGACGGCGCCGTCCTCGATGTCCTGCAGGCGGCCGCCCGGCATCACGAAGACGGGCACGCCGAGCTGCCGGATGAGCGCGTCGTTGCGCTGCTCCTGGGCCGACGTGTAACCGGGGCCGACGACGACGAGGTCGGGGTGCGCGGCCTCGACGCGCGCGACCGTGACGCCCTCGGGCGCGACCGCGGCCCGCACCCCGAGCCGCGCGAGCAGGCGCTCGGGCCCGTCGCTCACGACGAGCACGAGCCGCGGCGGCGCCTCGACGGTGATGATGCGGTTGAGGCCGTCGCGCACGCTCGCCGGATACGTCGTGTCGAGCTTGCCCGAGGTGGGCTCGGGCTTGGCGCCGCAGGCCGCGACGGTCAGCGCGCAGAGCACGAGCGCGACCATGCGGACGACGGAACCGGAGGGGCGGCGCACCGCCTGAGTGTAGGCGGCGCCCTGCGGGCGGCCCCCGGGCGTCCCGGCGGCGACCGGGGGGCATGCGCAAGAAGCGCTCTAGACTGACGGTTCGTGCGCTCGCCGGATGCATCAGCCGTGGACCGCATCGTCCAGCACTTCCCGGGCGACGAGGCCTCGCGCAGGACACGGGCCAGGACGCTCCTGCGGCTCGGGATGGCGGTCGCGGTCGTGTTCGTCGCGGGCATGGTGCTGTGGCAGTTCCAGGCCACCAAGGACTACGCCAGCGCCGTCTTCGCATCGACCGCCGTCGTCGCCGTCGTGATCGGCCTGGCGGCGCAGGGCACGCTCTCGAACGTCGTCGCCGGCATCGTGCTCGCGTTCAGCCAGCCGATCCGGCTCGGCGACCGCGTCAGCGTCGACGGGGTCGCCGGCGTCGTCGAGGAGCTCGGCCTCTCGTACTCGCGGCTGCGCAGCGACGACGGCACCTCGATCGAGTTCCCGAACGCGCTGCTGGCCCAGAAGGCGATCGTCAGCAGCACGCTGCGCGGCGGCGGCGAGGTGGTGCGCGTGCGCGCCGGCGTGGCGGCGGGCGACTGGGAGCGCGCCGCGGCGGCGCTGCGCGAGCGCGCAGCCGAGTCGGGCCTGCGCGAGGTCGACGTCGTCGTCTGCGACGTCGGCCCTCAGATGGTCGGCATCGAGGTGCGCGGCCGCTGCGCCTCGGCCGCCCAGGCGGCGAGCGCCGAGCGCGAGCTGCGCGCGGCCGCCGCCGCGCTGGCGGGGGTGGAGCATGCCTGACGGGCGCCGTCCCGATCCCCGCCTGCGCCGCGCCCGCCTCGAGCACGGCGCGCTGCCCGGCGACGCACGCAAGCGCCGCCGCGAGCGCCAGCGGCGCGATGCGCGCCGCACGCGCGCCGGCATCGCCGTGTTCGTCGTCGCGGGCCTGCTCGCGTTCGGCCTGCTGGCCGGCCTCGCGGCCACGGCGGCCTTCATCGACCACCTGCCGAAGCTCTCGAACCTGCCGCCCGTCGAGCTCGGCGAGAACTCGAGCGTGTTCAGCCGCGACTGCACGCGCAAGCCCTGCGCGGACGTCGCGCTCGGCGTCATCGCGCGCAAGGAGAACCGCGTCAGCGTGCGCTGGAAGGACATCGCACCGACGATGCGCAGCGGCACCGTCGCGATCGAGGACAAGCGCTACTGGCAGCACGGCGCGCTCGACTGGCGCGGCATCGCGCGCGCCGCGCTCAACAACCTGCACGCCGGCGGCATCCGGCAGGGCGGCTCGACGATCTCGCAGCAGCTCGCCAAGAACCTCTACCTGCAGCGCGAGGCCAGCAGCCGCACCGTCAGCCGCAAGCTCGACGAGGCCTGGATCGCCGTGCAGCTGCAGGACAAGTACACGAAGGCCGAGATCCTCACGGCCTACCTCAACACCGTCTTCTACGGCGAGAGCGCGTACGGCGTCGAGGCGGCTGCGCACACGTTCTTCGACAAGACGGCGAAGCAGCTGACGCTGCCGGAGTCGGCGCTCCTGGCCGGCCTGCCGCAGGCGCCGAGCGCCTACAACCCGTTCATCCATCCGGCCGCCGCGCAGAAGCGCCGCGGCGAGGTGCTGGGCGCGCTGCGCGAGCTGCACTGGATCAGCGCGGCCGCCTACGCCAAGGCGATCGACGCGCCGCTCGGCCTCACGCGCGGCAGCTACGGCACGCCCGTGACGTCGCCCTTCATCTTCGACCAGGTGCGCCAGGAGCTCGACGCGCGGCTGCCGGCCAAGCTCGCGGCGCGCGGCGGCCTGCGCGTCTACTCGACGGTCGACCAGCGGCTGCAGTTCGCGGCCCGCCGGGCGATCAAGGACGTGCTCAAGACGCCCGGGGATCCGCAGGCGGCGCTCGTCTCGATCAACGTCCACAACGGCAACGTGCTCGCGCTCGGCACGTCCGACTACGGCTCGACGAAGAACCAGTTCAACCTCGCGACCGCGGGCCATCGCTCGCCGGGGTCGACGTTCAAGCTCTTCGCGCTCGTCGACGCGCTGCGCAAGGGCGCCGATCCCACGCGCGTCGTCTACCCCTCGGGCTACGTCTCCTTCCCCGAGAACGACCCGATCTGCCCGCAGCCGGGCGGCTGGTCGCCCGAGAACGCCGAGCCGGGCGGCGGTGGCTACATGACGCTCGAGACGGCCACGATCCACTCCGTCAACGTCGTCTACGCGCAGCTGATGCGCGACCTCGGCCCCCAGAACGTGGCCGCGACCGCCCATCTGCTCGGCATCCGCTCGCCGCTGCCGCTGCACTGCTCGATGGTGCTCGGCGCCGACGACGTGACGCCGCTCGAGCTCACGAGCGCCTATGCGACGATCGCCGCGAGCGGCGTCTACCACCGGCCGCGCACGATCCGCCGCGTCGAGGACAGCGCGGGCAAGATCGTCGCCTCGAGCGCGTTCCGGGTGCAGTCGAAGCGCGTGATCTCGGACGGCGTCGCCGACGAGGCCACGAGCATCCTCAAGCAGGTCATGACGGAAGGCACGGGCATCCCGGCGCGGCTCGACGACGACCGCCCCGAGGCCGGCAAGACCGGCACGGCCGAGAACTTCGGCAATGCGTGGTTCTGCGGCTACACGCCGGACATCGCCACCTGCGTCTGGGTCGGGTACCGCTCGGGCAACAAGCCGCTGCTCAACATCGAGGGGCACGGCGAGGTCTTCGGCGGCACGATCCCGGCCGAGATCTGGAAGGACTACATGACGACGGCGACGAAGCGCCTGCCCCCGCACGACTGGGCCGCGCCGAAGCACCCCGTCGTCTACCAGGAGTTCCACGCGACGACGACGTTCGGCTACAACCCGCACGTCGCGGTCACGCCGGCGGCGCCGGACAAGACGGCCAAGAAGCCGGGCGCGAAGGACACGCCGGCGAAGCAGACGACGAAGGTCGTGATCGCCCCGCAGAACGGCTGACCGCGCCGCGCCTCAGGGCGTGACGACGGGCGGCGGCACGTGCACCGTGCCGGGCGAGAGCGAGGGGCCGGGCGGACCGACCCGGCTGCCGGCGACGTAGGCGCCTGCGCCGCCCGCGAGCGCGAGCAGGACGAGCGCGCCGCCGATGCGCGCGCGCCGCCTGCGGGGCCGCTCGCGCGCGTGCTCCGGCGCGTCGTCCGGCGCCTCGCCGGCGAGCGCGCCGAGCGCGCCGAGCCGCTCGCCCACCGCGCGCGCCGGGCCGGGCCGCTGCGCGGGGTCGGCCGCGAGCAGACCCTGCAGGAGCGCTGCCGCGTCCCCCGCCGAACCGTCCGCGCCGGTGACGCCGAGGCCCGCCTGCCCGGGGCGGCCCGTCAGCAGCTCGAGCAGGAGGATGCCGAGGCCGTGGAGGTCGCCGGCCGGCGTGCCGCCGCCGGCGGCGGGCACGTGTACGAGCGGCCCGCCGTCGGGCCGCTGCCCGACGGCGTCGCGACCCACCGCGCCGTGCGCGCAGCCGGCCTCGTGCAGCACGGCGAGCGCGAGTGCGAGCTGCGAGCAGAAGGCGAGCGCGCGTCCCGGCGGCCAGGGCGCTGCCGGCAGCGGCTGCGAGTCGCGCGCCACGTGCGTGACGCGCCGCGCCGGCGCGTTCGCATCCCACCATGCGGGCCCCGCGAGCGCGGGGTGCCGCGGCAGCGCGGCGAGCGCGCGGCACTCGGCCTCGAGCCGCCGGCCCGACGGGCCGGATGCCGCCGTCGCTGCGGCAGGGCCGTCGTCCACGGATCCGTTTATAGCATGGGCCCGTGACCGCCCAGGACTCCCGGCCGCTGTTCATGGACGACGCCCGCGCGCAGCTGCTCGCGCGGCTCTCGCCGCTGCCGTCCGAGACGCTCGCGCTGACGAGCGCGCTCACGGGCCGGGTGGTCGCGCGGGACGTGCGGGCGGCGCACGACCTGCCGCCGTTCGACAACTCGGCGATGGACGGCTTCGCGGTGCGTGCGCAGGACGCGGGCGAGGAGCTCCCCGTCGCCGGCGGCTCGTTCGCCGGCGACAATCCCGCGCGCCTCGAGCCGCACACCGCGATGACCGTCGCGACGGGGGCGCCGCTGCCGCCGGGCGCGGATGCGGTCGTGCCGATCGAGCGCGCGCAGGTCGACGGCGACCGCGTCGCCTTCACGGGGCCGGTCGCGGCGGGCGACCACGTCCGCCGCCGGGGCACCGACGTCCCGACCGGGGCGGTCGTCGTCGCGGCGGGCAGCTTGCTGCGGCCGCTCGCGCTGGCCGCGATCGCGACCGGCGGCGTCGGCGAGCTGGTCTGCCACCGCCGCCCGCGCGTGTGCGTCGTCGTCACGGGCGACGAGCTCGTGGCGCCGGGCGAGCCGCTGCGCCACGGGCAGATCCACGAGTCGAACAGCATCCTGATCGCCGCCCGCTGCGAGCAGGCGGGCGCCGAGATCGTCTCGGTCGAGCGCGTCCGCGACGATGCCGGCGCGACGCGCGAGGCGCTCGCGCGTGCGCTCGAGGCCGCCGACGTCGTCGTCACCTCCGGCGGCGTCTCGGTCGGCGTGCGCGATCACGTCAAGCCCGCCCTCACGGCGCTCGGGGTCGAGCAGCTGTTCTGGCGCATCGCCGTGCAGCCGGGCCGTCCCACCTGGTGCGGCCTGCGCGACGGCCGCGTCGTCGTCGGCCTGCCCGGCAACCCGCTCTCGGTCATGGTCGGCCTCGAGCTGCTGCTCGTGCCGGCGCTGAGGCGTCTCGCCGGCGCTGCCGACCCCGGCCCGCCGATCTTCCGGCTGCCGCTGACCGAGCCCCTCCGGCGCGACGCCGACCGGCAGCGCGTGCGGCCGGTGCGGCTGACGCGCCAGGGCGCGGAGCCGCTCGGCGCCGACCTCTCGCACCAGCTCGGGCGCGCGGCCATCGCCGATGCGCTCGCGCTCGTCCCCACGGGCAGCGGCGAGCTCGCCGCCGGGACGCAGGTCGACCTCGTCGACCTCCGCTAGCCGGCTGCGCGGCGCTACGCGGCGGAGATCGCCGAGGCGGCGGGCAGGTTGACGCCCCGCTCGGCGCCGGCGATCTTGACGTTCACGAGCCGGGCGAAGACGACGTAGCGGTGGCTCGCGCTGTAGAGCGGGTGACAGGCCGAGAGCACGAGCTCGTCGAAGCCGACCTCGTTCATGATCGACCAGTCGCCGTTGTCGACGATCTTGTGGCGCAGCACGCGGTAGGTGAAGGTGCCGTAGGGCATCGTGACGACGATCGAGTCGCCGTTGCGGATGCTGTCGATGTGGCGGAAGGGCGCGGCCCAGGTCGTGCGGTGGCCGGCGATGCCCGTCGTCTTGCCGAGGCCCGGGAACGAGCCCTGCTCGTAGCGTCCGGGGCCCTTGCTGAGGCTGCCCCAGTAGTCCGTGTTCTCGACGACGACCGAGGACAGGCCGATGCGCTTGATCTCGATGCGGCCGATCGGGCGACCGGTGTGGCCGCGCTCGGCGGCGGCGTAGCGCAGCGCCACCTTGCGCACGCTGCGGAGCACCGCGGCCGAGCTGACCGTCGTGGCCGTGACCGTCGCGCCGCCGTGGGTGCCGGCGGGCTTGACCGTCGCCGCCCCGAGCTGCTGCTTGACGTCGTCCTGCCAGGTCGTGAACGTGCTGCTCAGCTGCGTGCGCATCTCGTGCTGCTCGTAGGCGGTGTAGATGCTCGTGACCGGGTCGCGCCAGAAGACGATCATGGCGGCGTAGACGACGAGGAGCACGCCGAGGACGGCGAGGGTGGTTCCGAGGCGGCGGGCGAGGGATCGCATATCTGGAACCAACCTAACCCCGCTGCGGGGATGCGCCATCCCCCGTACGGGTGCCGCCGCGCGCGGCTGCGACGAGCCACAGCAGCTCGATCGTCGCGGATGCCAGGATGGCGAGCGCGAGGCTCGCCACGAGCGGGATCCCGCCGTCGCCCATGAGCCGCACGAACCACGCCGGGGCGTCGCTCCCGAGGCCGCCGGCGCCGGCCAGGAGCGCGATCACGGCGACCGGCCCGAGCCAGCCGGCGACGACGACCGCGGCCCGGGTGACGACGCCGAGGCGCGCCGTGACGGGCAACAGGAGCCAGAGGTGCAGCGCCGGGATCACGAGCACGAGCAGGTAGGCGTTGCCGGCGAACGCGAGCGCGGCGCCCGCGAAGAGCGTCATGTGCGCGCCCAGGTAGCGGCCCGCGCCGGCCGCATCCGGATCGGCGGGGACGCGGCGGGCCGCGAGCGTGCCGAAGATGCCGCCGAGCGCGAGCGGGAAGACCGCCTGCCACAGCGAGACGCCGCCGCCGGTGCCCGCGAACGGCGGCGAGTGGGCGTCGGGCACGACGCCGGTCGCGCCGAGGATGCGGATCGCGAGCACGCCGGCCGCGAGGCCGAGCGCTCGCCAGAGCACGCGGCGGAACGTCGCCGCCGGCCGCGAGCCGCGCGCTCGCGCACGGGCCACGGCGTCGATCAGCGCGAACGCCGGCGGCACGAGCAGCGCGGCGAGGAAGAGCTCGAGCGTCCAGCCGCGCAGCACGCGGTCGCTCGAGACGAGGTAGGTCGAGCCGAGGCTCGCGGGCCGCGGCCCGCTGTCGAAGGCCAGTGCCGCGAGCTGCGCCGCCGTGCCGACGCGCCCGAGCAGGTCGGCCGAGAGCTGCTCGGGCGTGTCCGAGGCCGAGCTCTCGCCCGCGATCGAGCCGTCGAGGCCGACGAC
This sequence comes from Gaiellales bacterium, assembly GCA_036502805.1. Lineage (GTDB taxonomy): Bacteria > Actinomycetota > Thermoleophilia > Gaiellales > JALYLC01 > JALYLC01. The sequence continues at coordinate 8,406 of DASXXY010000148.1, forward strand.
CGCCGCGCCGGCGCCGACGAGCGCCGACTGATCGCCGTGCGCCGTCGGCGCGACGAGCGCGACGACCTGCTGGCCGAGCGACGGCAGCCGCACCTGGCCCACGCCCTCGTCGCGCAGCGCCTGCTCGACCGTGCGCAGCCAGCCGGCCGCGGGCAGGCGATGGCCCTCGCCCGAGAGCCGCAGGACGAGCGGTCCGCCGGGCCGCCCGACGGCGCGCAGCGTGATGCCGGCCGTGAGCTTGAGCCCCGCGGGCGGGTGCCGGGCGAGCTCGCGCGCGCCGGCCGACTCGGCCGTCGTCCCGTCCACCGAGGCGAACACGAGCGAGGTCTGGGTCACGCTGCCGACGAGCGTGCGGGCGAGCTCGACGAGGGCGCCCGTGCCGGAGCCGTTGTCGTCGGCGCCGGGTCCCGGCGGCAGGTCGTCGCGGCCGGCCACGAACACGAGCGCGTCGCGCGAGCGCCCCTGGCCGCCGACGACGCCGAGCACGTTGACCATCGCGCGCGTCGTGCCGTTCGCGTCCCTGGCGCGGAACTGCTGCAGCCGCACGTCGGCCCCGGCCGCGCGCAGCCGCTCGGCGACGAGCGCGGCCGCGCCGCGGTCGCCGCGCGTGCCGGGCGAGCGGTCGGGGAAGCGCGCGACGAGCTCGTCGGCCGCGCTCAGCGCCTGTGCGCCGTCGAACGTCGGCGGCAGCGAGCTGCGCGGCAG
>DASXXY010000149.1:0-7864 GCA_036502805.1 Gaiellales bacterium
CGCAGTCGCTCGGAACGCCTGCGCCGCGGCCCGATATCGAGCAGGTCGCGCAGCGCGCGGCCGTCGACGCGCTCTCGGCGGCGCACCCCGACGCGCTCGGCGCGCCGCGCCAGCTCGCGCGCTTCCTCTGCGGCCTCTCGAGCCCGGCCACGACGCGCACGAAGCTGACGCGCCACGAGCTCTACGGCGCGCTCGCCGCGCAGCGCTTCGCCGACGTGCTCGCGCTCTGCTCCGCACCGGCCTAGGGCCTCGCCTGGCGTCGGCGGCGAAGGAGCCCGAGCCGCCGGCCGTCCTGCCTCGCGCAACGCCGCCGCCGCCGCCGCGGCCTCGACACAGCGCTCACGTTCCCGCCCGACGTGCCGATGAGGATGTATGGGCGAATCTCGAGCATCCGCCAGCTCCCGTCCGACCGTGCTCGTGTGCGACGACGAGCCCGTCCTGCGCATGCTCGTCCGCGCCACGCTCGACCAGGGCAACTACACGGTCGTCGAGGCCTGTGACGGCGACGAGGCGATCGCCCGCTCGCGCAGCGACCACCCCGACCTGATCCTGCTCGACATGATGATGCCGGGCCGCAGCGGCAGCGACGTGCTGCGGGAGCTGCGCGCGCATCCGGCGACCGCCGAGACGCCCGTGATCATGCTCTCGGCGCGTGCGCAGACCGCCGACCGCGAGGCCATGAGCCTCGCCGGCGCCGACCACTACCTCACGAAGCCGTTCAGCCCGATGGGACTGGCGGCGCTCGTCGAAGAGGTGCTCCGCACGTGACCGACGCGGTGCCGCGCCTCCCTGGGGCCGGCCGCGGCGACGCACCCGAGAGCCGCAGCAACGCCAGCCTGGAGCGCGAGAACGCCGCGCTCGGGCTCGAGTCCGACGTGCTCAAGGCGCACCAGGTCACCATGGTGGCCCAGCAGGTCTCCATGGAGGCCCAGCAGGTCACGATGGAGGCCCATCAGGTCACCCTCGAACGGCTGATCGACATCAACCGCGCCCTCCTCGACGCGAGCGTGGACGGCATCCGGCTCGTCGATCTCGAGGGGCGCACGCTGCTCGCGAACTCGGTCATCGAGCAGCTGACGACGCAGATCTTCGGCATCCCCAAGCACGCGACCCTGCAGGAGGGCCGCGCGATCGCGGACCGGCTGACCGACCCCGCGTCCTATATCGCCACGATGGACTCGATCGCCGCGGATCCGCACTGCGCGACGCAGGACGACTTCGAGCTCGCCGACGTGCGGCGCGCATTCCAGCGCCACACGGGCCCTGTGCGCGACTCCGCCGGCGAGCTGATCGGCCGCATCGTCGTGGTGCGCGAGATCACCGCCGAGCGCGAGGCCGCGCGGCTCAAGTCGGAGCTCGTCGCGACGGTCTCGCACGAGCTGCGCACGCCCCTGACCGGCGTGCTGGGGTTCGCCGAGCTGCTCATGCACCACGGCCTGGACGACGCCACGAGCAAGCGCTACCTCGCGACGATCCACAGCGAGGCGCAGCGGCTGACGGCGCTCATCGACGACTTCCTGGACGTGCAGAAGATCGAGGCCGGGCGCTTCACGCTCGCGCTCGAGTCGTTCGAGCTCGGCGAGCTGCTGGAGCATGAGGTCGAGCTCTTCGGCGCGCAGTCCGCGAGCCATGTGCTCGAGCTCGCAGCCGTCGACGAGCCGCTCGCGATGGTCGGCGACCGCAACCGCATCGGCCAGGTCATCGCGAACCTGCTCTCGAACGCGATCAAGTACTCGCCCGGCGGCGGCACGGTGACGATCACGGCGACGCCGCGCGAGGGCTTCGCCCGCGTGCAGGTCAGCGACACCGGCCTCGGCATCCCGGCGAGCCAGCAGGCGCAGGTCTTCACGCGCTTCTTCCGCGTCGACTCCTCGGACACGCGGGCGATCGGCGGCACGGGCCTCGGGCTCGCGCTCTGCCACGAGATCGTGACCGCCCACGGAGGGCGCATCGGCTTCGAGAGCAGCGAAGGCGTCGGCAGCACGTTCTGGTTCGAGCTGCCGAGCGCCTGGCGTGCCAGCGCCGCCGACAACCGCGCTCGCGTGCTCGTGATCGAGGACGATCCGGCGCTCGCGACGCTCTTGAGCGAGTGCCTCGCGCTCGACGGACTCGAGGTCGAGCTGGCCGCGACGGGCGAGGCGGGGCTCGAGCGGGCCTTCGCGCGCGCACCTGCCGTCGTCTGCCTCGACATCTACCTGCCCGGCGCGCTCGACGGCTGGCAGGTGCTCGTCCAGCTCAAGGCGAACCCGCTGACCGCGCACATCCCGGTCATCGTCTGCACGGGCGAGAAGGGCCGCAGCACGGCAGCCACGCTCGGTGCCACGGAGTTCCTCGCGAAGCCGTTCACCGGCGACGAGCTACGCGAGGTCGTCGCGCGGCAGCTCTCCGCCGAGCGCTCCTCGGTGCTCGTCGTGGACGACGACGTCGCGCTGCGGCGGCTCGTGATCGAGACGCTCGCGCGCGACGGCGGCGAGCTGCGCGAGGCCGCCGACGGGCTCGAGGCGCTGGCGATGATCGCGACCCGCCCGCCCGACGTGCTCGTGCTCGACCTCGCGCTGCCGAAGCTCGACGGCTTCGGCGTCCTCGAGCGGCTGCTGGAGAACGCCGAGACGCGCCGGCTCCCCGTCGTCGTCCTCACGGGTCGTGACCTCACGGGCGCCGAGCGGCGGCTGCTGCGAGAGCGCAAGGCGGCCGTGCTCGAGAAGCGCAAGTACTCCGGCGACCAGCTCCGCTGGCTCGTGCGCCAGGCCCTCGGCCGGGAGGCCGAGCAGCTCCCGGCCGCGCCCAGAGCCGCCGCCTGACGCAAACGGGAGGGCCGCGCCCGGTTCGTCTCTAGCATCTCGGCCATGAGCGAACGCACCCCGGTCGCGCCGTACATGGCTGTCGGCCTCTCGACGATCGTGCACGGCGTCGCGGAGCGACGGCACATCCAGCGCAATCTGGACATCATCGAGGACGCCATCCACGCGGCCGTCTCGATCATCGGCATCAACATGCCGGTCAAGCTGATCGCGCTCGCCGAGGGCGCGCTGACGGGCTTCACCGACGAGATCTTCGACATCCCGCACGTGACGGCGGCGCGCGAGCTGTTCATCGACATCCCGGGCGAGGAGAGCGCGCGGCTGGCCGAGCTCGCGAAGCTCTACGAGACCTACATCGTCGTGCAGTGCAAGGCGCGCTGGCCGGAGGTCATGCCCGACCGCTTCTTCAACACGCTCTTCGTGCTCTCACCGCAGGGCGAGATCGTGCACAAGGCGGCCAAGAACCACCTCTGGTGCCGCGAGCGATCCTGCACGCCGCACGACGTCTACGACCGCTGGGTCGAGCTCTTCGGCGACGGCATCGAGGCCTTCTACCCCGTGCTGCGCACCGACGACATCGGCAACCTCGGCACGATCTGCTGCTCCGACGGCGAGTACCCCGAGGCCGTGCGCGCGCTCGCGTTCGGCGGCGCGGAGGTCGTCTACCGGCCGAGCGAGGCGGTGCCCATGACGCAGGCCGGCGCGCCGGGCGGCACGTGGCTGCTGCAGAACCGCGCGCATGCCCACTTCAACAGCCTCTACGTCGTCGCACCGAACGTCGGGCCGGTGTACGTGCACCCGAAGATGGAGCATCCCTACGACATCGGCGGCGGCAACTCGCACATCGTCGACTACCAGGGCGCGCTGCTCGGGCACACGGTCTCGGGCGCCAACAGCTTCGTCGCCGGCATCGTCGACATCGAGGCGCTGCGCCAGTTCCGCGTCATGAACCTGAACTCGAACTGGATGAAGGACCTGCGCACCGAGCTGTTCCGGAAGCTCTACGAGCAGCCGATCCACCCGCCGAACCTCTGGCTCGAGCAGGACCCCCAGCAGCACGAGGCGGTCGACGAGATCTACCGCGCCAACATCGCGCGGCTCGTCGAGCGCGGCGCGTTCACGCCGCCTGCGAACGCCTTCCCGGGCTCGCGCTTCCTGCCGCCGAGCACGGATCCGGCCGACGCCGAGTGGGCCAGCGTCAAGCAGCTCTGGGCGGACGAATGACGTCGATCCCGGCGCTCGGGTCGCGCCGGGAGAGCCACTCGGCGAGCTGCTCGACCGTGCTCGGCCGCGCGAACAGGTAACCCTGGCCGAGATCGCAGCCGATCTCGCCGAGCCAGGCGAGCTGCTCCGCGCGCTCGATGCCCTCGGCGACGGCCGGGACGCCGAGGCTGCGGGCGAGCGTGACGATCGCGGCCACGAGCGCCCGGTCGCTGCGGTTGCCGGGCAGGCCGGCGGTGAAGCTGCGGTCGATCTTGAGCGCGTCGAACGGCACCCGCCGCAGCAGGCCGAGCGTCGACCAGCCGGTTCCGAAGTCGTCGAGCGCGACCGACACGCCGAGCGCGCGCACGGCGGCCAGCACCTCGGCGAGACCGTCGATGTCGTCGATCTGCTCGCTCTCGGTCAGCTCGACGAGCAGGTTGCCCGGGTCGAAGCCCGTCTCGGCGAGCGCGTTGCGCACGCTCGTCGCGAGGTCGCCCTGCAGGGCGTGGCGGGGCGAGATGTTGACGCTCACGGCGATCGGCTCGCCGTGCCGCGCGGCGAGCTGCTGGCCGAGCCGGCAGGCCTCGGCGAGCGCGAAGCGCTCGATCTCGGCGATCAGCCCGGACTCCTCGGCCAGCGGCACGAACTCGAGCGGCGGCACGAGCCGGCCCGCGCGGCGCCAGCGCAGCAGCGCCTCCACGCCCGCCAGGCGGCCGTCGGCGATGTCGACGATGGGTTGCAGCAGCATCTCGATCTCGTGCTGCTCGACGGCGCGATGGAGCGCGCTGATCATCTCGAGGCGGCGCGCCGAGGCCTCTCGCAGGCTCGTGTCGAAGAGCTGCCAGCGCCCGCGCCCGCCCTGCTTGGCCGCGTACATCGCGACGTCGGCGTCGCGGATGAGGTCGCTCGCGCCGCCCGCGGCGTCGCCGCCCGCGAGCGCGATGCCGACGCTGCCGCCGACGTAGACCTCGCCGCGCGAGACCGGGAACGGCTGCGCGAGCGTCGTCAGCATCCGCTGCGCTGCGAGCGCCGCGCTGTCGGCGTCGCAGCCGGGCAGGTAGGCCGTGAACTCGTCGCCGCCGAAGCGCGAGAGCACGTCGCCCTCGCGCAGCGCCAGCTGCAGCCGCCGGCCCGCCTCGCGCAGCAGGGCGTCGCCCGCGTCGTGGCCGTGGCCGTCGTTGACGAGCTTGAAGCGATCGATGTCGACGAACAGCACCGCGCAGCTCTCGGCGTCGCCGTGCGCGAGCTCGTGCTCGAGCGCGCGCGTGAACTCGCGCCGGTTGACGAGCCCCGTGAGCGGGTCGTGGCGCGCGGTGTGGGTGAGCTCCGCCTCCGCGAGCTTGCGCTCCGTGATGTCGGCGAAGACGCCCTCGAAGCAGGCCTCGCCATGCTCGTCGACGACCCAGCGGGCCTGGTCGCGCACCCACACGATGCGCCCGTCGGCGTGCAGGAAGCGGTACTCGTCGTCGAGGTCGCCGCTCGCGAGCGCGTCGCCCTCGTCGCTCATCACGCGCTCGCGATCGTCCGGGTGGATGCGCTGCAGCCAGAGCGTCGGATCGTGCATCCACTGCTCGGGCGGGAAGCCGAGCATGGCCTCGATCTGCGGGCTCACGTAGAGGCACCGGCCGGCCTTGCCCGCCTCCCAGCGGTAGGCGCACACGGGCACGCCCTCGAGCAGCGCGCGGAAGCGCTGTTCTCGCCGGAGGTCGGTGACGTCATCGGTCATAGGGCGGCAGAAGGCGCCTCACGGCGCCCCTGTCCTCCTATCGGCACGGCGCGGCCGGTCGTTTAGCTGCGCCTATCCTGCCCGCATGCGGCGTCTGCGCCTCACCGTGTGCGCCCTCGCCCTGCTGCTCGCCGCCGGCGCGCAGCCCGCGCTCGCCGGAACGCTCGACGGCCTCAGCGACGCCCAGATCGCGGCGCGCTTCGCGCCGCGCCTCGTGTTCCATCCCGACGAGCGCTACACGCCGACGAGCACGGACGAGCTGCTCGCGCTCGGCGCGACGCTCGTCGACCGCAACGGCGCGCTCGTGCAGGCGGCGCCGCTGACGCCGGCGGTGCTCCCGAAGGGCAGCAGCTGCGTCGGCGGCCTGCCGTGCGCCTACGCCCTGCGCCTCGGCTGCGGGCTCGTGGCCGCGAAGCCGTGTCCGGCGCCTGCGAGCACGCCACCGCTGATCTATGCGCGCGTGGTGCGCAGGCACCCGGCGACGGGCAGCCCGCCCGCCTGGCTCGCGACGCCGAACGCGGCCATGCCGTTCCCAGCCCTCGCGGTCGTCGTCCAGTACTGGCTCTACAGCGTCGTCGACGACTGGAGCTCGACACCCCGCAGGGTCACGCTCCCCGGTGGCCGCACGGTCGCGCTGCCGACCGTCCATCAGCATCACGAGGGCGATTGGGAGGCGATCACGGTCGGGATGTCGGCGAGCACGCCGCTGTTCGTGGACTGGAGCGCGCACTGCGCCGGCCAGTGGCGGCCGTTCACGGGCGCGACGCTCGTCGCCGATCCCGGCGGGCCGAAGACGCATCCGGTCTCCTGGGTCGCGCTCGGCTCGCACGCGAACCTGCCGACGGCCGCGACCGAGCGCCCGCGCTGGTGGCGCTGCAACCCGGAGGTCGCGACGTTCGTGCACCAGCGCGTCGAGAGCACGATCGGCCCGGTCGCGACGGCCGCGATCGGCGGCAAGCTCGACGATGCGCTCGGGATCTACGACCGGGCCGGCAGCGGCGCGCCGCAGGCCTATCCGCTCGCGCTCGTCAACCGCCTGCTCTGGCCGATGTCGTTCCCGGGCATCTGGGGCGGCCGCGAGCAGATCGAGGTCGGCCCCGCGAAGCGCACGCTCGGCTGGTCGCCGCCGACGCCGACGCTGCAGAAGCTGTGGCGCGATCCGCTCGCGACGATCTTCGCCGACGCGGGCCGCAGCCGCGGCTGAGGGTGTCGCGCGGCCAGGAGTGCAACCCTACGGGGATGTCGCTTCTCCGCATTGGCGCGCACTGGCGCACCCCCGTTGCCACGTCCCAGCCCGGCCTCGTCGACGTCACGCACTACACCGATGCCGCCTGTCCGTGGGCCTACAACTTCGAGCCCGCGCTGCGCACGCTCGAGGCGCGCTACGGCGATCAGCTGACGATCCGCACGGTCATGATCGGATTGACGGAGACGGCCGACCAGTACGTCGCCCGCGGCTACTCCGCGGAGGGCTCGTCGCTCAGTCGCCGCCGCTTCCGCTGGCGCGGGATGCCCATGTCGACGGGCCCGCGCACGCGGCCCTTCGGCACCGGCCGTGCCTGCCGGCTCGTCAAGGCCGCCCAGCTCCAGGGCGCGATCGAGGGCGAGGCCGTGCTGCGCGCGCTGCGCTTCGCCTGGTTCACGACCGATCTCGTGATGGACGAGGACGACGCGCTGCGCGAGGTCGCCGAGAGCATCGACGGCCTCGACGCCGAGCGCGTGCTGCAGGATCTCGACTCGCAGGCGGTCGAGGACGCCTACCAGGCCGACCGCGCCGAGTCGCGCTCGCCGGTGCCGTTCGCCGTCACGCTCGGCCGCACGGCCGCGAGCGACGGCCCCGACCGCTACACGGCGCCGAGCCTCGTCCTGCGCGCCGGCGGCCACGAGCTCGTGTCCCCGGGCTACCAGCCGTTCGAGGTCGCCGACGTGCTCGTCATGAACCTCGCCCCGCAGCTCGAGCGCCTCCCCGTGCCCGAGCTCCGCGACCTGCTCGCGGCCTACCCCGGCGGCCTCACGACGGCCGAGGTGACGCGCGTGCTCGCGAACACGACGAACGATCCCGACCCCGCTGCCGCGGAGGATGCGCTGATCGCGCTCACGGTGGCCGGAGGCGCGCAGCGCCGCTCGCTCGGGC